>NZ_JAAHGT010000222.1 GCF_010672385.1 Okeania sp. SIO2F4 | reverse complement strand
CTACAGAGGAACTCCGAGTAGGAATAATCCACTTGCAGAGAGTCTCATATAACTTTCGTGGATTAACAGGTTTGGAGAGATGACCGTTCATCCCAGCTGCCAAGCTTTTGTTTCTATCTATATCCATAGCATTAGCTGTTATGGCAATAATAGGCACTGTGGCAAACCATTTCGTCTCGCTGTTGTTCTCCTCTGCCAGACAACGGATCATCTTGGTAGCCTCTAGACCATCCATTTCAGGCATCCTAATATCCATCAAGATTAGGTCATAACTAAGCTCCTGAACTTTAGCTATCGCTTCTTTTCCATTGGTTGCACAATCTACGTTCAGCCCCACCCTTCGCAACAATTCCTGGGCGATTTGTTGATTGACTGCATTGTCTTCTACCAGTAGGATATTAGCTCCCTGAATTTCCTCAAGTCTTACCAAGCTAGAGAATTGAGTCTCTCTGAGATTGCTTGATAGAGAAGAACAATAAGTCTCACTAGGCTCCCTGGAATAGCCAAACTCTAGTTCAAAATGAAATGTACTACCTTTACCCAGTTCACTTTCAACCCCAATGTTACCTCCCATCATGTTAACAAGACCTTTGCAAATTGCTAGTCCGAGTCCTGTCCCACCATACTTGCGACTGATAGAAGCATCAACTTGTGTAAAAGATTGAAATAGTGTTTCGATTTGAGACTGATTAATACCCATCCCTGTATCTTGCACCTGATATTTCAGACGTACAGTTTCATCAGTACAACTAAGCAATTCAACTGCAATAGTAACAAAACCAGTTTCAGTAAACTTGACAGCATTGCTCGCCAGATTCATCAAAACTTGAGTTAAGCGCAGTGAATCTCCAATTAAATACCGGGGAACATCATCCCCAACTTTAAAGATTAGTTCTATTCCTTTTTCTACAGCTTTAAGACCAAGAATATTGTTGATGGAATTTAGGATGTCATCGAGTTCAAATGGGATATATTCCAGTTCCAGTTTTCCGGCTTCGATTTTGGAAAAGTCGAGGATGTCATTGATGATTTCTAGCAATGATTGGGCAGAACTTTTGATTTTATTGAGGTAGTCTTGTTGATTAGGCTGAAGAGGGGTTTGTTGGACTAAGTGGGTAAGCCCCAAAATACCATTCATTGGAGTACGTATTTCGTGACTGATCAGGGCTAAAAATTCGCTCTTTGCACGGTTAGCATATTCAGCAGTTTCTTTTGCTGCTCGCATTTGTTGATATGCTTTTGCTTGTTGGATAGCAATGGCAATGTGAACAGATAACCGTTGCACTAAATCAATTCCATCCGTTGTCCATGTGTAGCTATGCCGATGACTCGCGAGCATCAAACCCCATAGTTGCTCTTCTACAATAATAGGCACAACCAACGCTGCACGAATATTAGAATGCTTTTCTAGAGTTAGCTGTGATTTATATAGATCATCTACTACCCGAATCTGACCTTTACTATACTTTTCAATCCATTCTGGAGTCACCCAGACATTAGCAAGTTCTGAATCCCATAGCGATCGCTCACCTTCAGCAATTGACTCAGCGACCACTGCGTCAGAAGAATCAGGACAAAATTGGTAAATAATCGCTCGATGGCACTGCAACAGTAAACGAAATTCTTGCACAGTTGTATCAAGAATGTTCTGCAAATCCAGGGATGACCGGATCTGCTCCGTTACAGTCATCAGTAATTTTTCCTGATCTACTTTAGCCTTAAGAACAGCAGTCCGATCTTCTAGGATACTCTGTAGCTCGGCAGTTCTACTTTCCAACAATTTGATTCGCTCTGCCTCTAGACGCATTACTCGTTGTTCCAAAACTTCCATTAACTTATCAACTTTCGGGCGATTGATGGCTTGCAACACATTACTTTGACTAACGATCCCTAGAAGCTCTCCTTGCTCCCCTGTCACAACCAACTGACGGATATTTTGTTCCTCCATGAGCTGTTGAACAGCCCAAAGTGATTCCTTTGGCTTAATTGTTAGAATTGGCTGATTCATCACTGCTTCTACAGTGCAATTTTCTAGATTTAAGCCCAATGCCTGAAATCTTATCAAATCTTGCTCCGTTAGTATCCCTACAGGAATTTGTAGGGGTAATGTGGTCGTGCCACCAGGTTCTATAATTACAACGCAACTAATACTATGTTCTACTAGAAGTTGGGCAATTACCAACACAGAAGTCTCTAGTGTCACACAAACCACCTGATGGTTCATTACTTCTCTCACCAGAGGTGGCTTGAGCAAGGCATTTGGTTCGCATACTTGTTGCAAACTTTCATGAGTCAATAACCCAACTAGCTGCTCCCGATCATCTAGGAGTGGTAAGTGATTGATTTGATGCTTCTGAAACAGATTGATTGCAGAAAACAAATTCGTTAAATCTGACTCACGCATAGTCATAACAAGACCTGCTATTATCTCACTTATTACCAAGCAATCTAGGGTTTGCCCCTCAGCAATGAGGCGCACCACATCCCGCTCAGTCAGAATACCTACGACTTGATTTTCCTCAACAACTAATACGCAACTTGACCTTGCCGTTTGATGACGATCCTTCTCTATTTGGTCTGAGCTGGCAAGCGATCGCTCTTTACTCATAAGGGTAACGGCATCTTTGAGTGTTGTATTTGGATTGACAACCAAGGGATTCCGAATTATTGCAGACTTCAGATCTAGCTGAGTAATCACCGTGCTGCGAACGGACACTTCACTAACACAGGTCCATAGTAAATCCGCTGTAATATCTCCCTTAACCAGATAGTCTGCTGCTCCCAGTTTCATTGCCCTTACTGCAACTCGCTCATCCCCCAAACCAGTCAGCACAATTACAGGTAATTTATCTTTAGGGTAGTTAGTGGCAATTGCCTCTAAAAATTCCAATCCATCTCCATCGGGTAGGTTGATATCTACCAGAGCTATATTTGGTTCCTCCGACTCCCACATTTCTATTCCTTCTTCTAAAGTTTCAGCTTCTATAATGCAGTAGGTGTGGTGTGGATCTGATTTCAGATAACGAATGTAGGTAAGACGATCTACCTCAGAATCATCTAGGAGCAGAATAGTTATTCTAGGTAATAAAACTTCAGGTCTATTAGTATTACTCTTAGTATAAGAGTCTTGATTATGGGTTGGGTTAGACATTTTTGTGCAGAAGTAGTCGATACTTGGGAGTCAGAGAAAATATTTTTCAGAGTATAACATAGTCTTAATTCTAAATATTCAGAAAGTTTATTTATGTAATATAAATCTTCAGAAAAGAGGGAGTAGGGGGAAATAATTGACGGTTTCTGGAAAAGAGGGAGTAGTGCCGTGTGAAGACTAAAATTGTGGGTTAAGAGCGAGCAACCTTGGAGACCTCTCCCCCAACCCCTCTCCTGCTCTGAGAGGGGTGAGTTCGCCCCCAACGCTAGCACTTAAGGGGGTTGGGGGGTTAGGTTTTTTAACCCACGTTTTCAAGCTTGACACGACAGTAGGGGGAAATAATTGACGGTTTCTGCTTGACTTTTGAAGTATAGCTGAAGCGTAGCATTACTTTTAGTAATTGGTATAATAGCTGAATGCTTATATAATTGCTATACAACTCAACTATCAGGAAGAATAACTGTTCTAAACCAATAGGATAAAAAACTTTCTATATTCCTATTTAAGTCTTGAATATTAACTGGTTTTTGGATATAACTGTTTACTCCTTGTTCATAACAAATTTGAATATCTTTTGGGTTTGATGAAGTTGAAAATACAACTACAGGAATTTTTTTAAGTTGTTGATTCTTTTTAATTACTTGAATTACTTCTCGCCCATCAGTTCCTGGCAGATTTAAATCTATTAAAATTATTGTAGGACGAGGAGCTATTTCAGGATTAGAATATTCTCCTTCATTAAACAAAAAGTTTAGTGCTTCATCTCCATCCATACAGTGGTATATAGGATAACTAAAATCTAGCTTCCTCATTATTCTGGTTAATGCAACATAATCTTCCTCATTATCTTCAACTACTAGCAAAGATAAGTTATTTTTTGAGGTATTTTGTAGTTCACTCATTAATGGCAATTAAACTTTAGTTTTGAAAAAAAAATCTAGGAATTAGGGAATAGGGTTCAATAATTAATAATTACCCCTTCTTGAAAGAAGGGGATTGGCTAAAAGGAAATTTTTTTGATTTATCCCCTTGAAAGGGGAGGCTTTAAACCTTAATTGTTGAATGAATAATTAATTATTGACTATCAACTATTAATTATTAATTATTAACTATTAATTATTAATTATTCGGTAATTATCCATTATCCATTAATGAATATATTTATTCTTGATTCCATAATTTCACATAAAATGTTGTTCCTTCTCCATATTTAGATTCCAGCCAAATTTTACCACCATGACGTTCAATAATTTTTTTAACTATTGTTAAGCCTACTCCTGTACCACCCCCAAATTTATCTTTACCATGTAATCGTTTAAAAATTTTAAAAATTGTCTCTTGATGCTTTTCTCGAATACCTATACCATTATCTTTGACATATATGGTACTAGCAGATTCTTCAGTTTCTTCATAACCTATTTCTACAATTTTATCCTCTTTTTTATTGTACTTCACTCCATTATTAATTAAATTGCTAAATACTTCTTCCATCAGGATTTTATCTCCATAAATCACTGGCAAATCATCCATTTTTCTAATTTCAATAGATGCATCTGGTTTACTCATCCTAACAACTTCTGCCACATTTTCAATTAATTTATTCAGATTAATAGTAGATTTATGGAGTTCTTGACGACCTAAACGAGAGAAAAATAATAAGGCATTAATTAAATCCTCCATCCGTTGAGTTAAACGCACTAAAGTCTCTAATTTTTCTCGACCATCTTGGTCGATAATTTCCCCATAATCTTCCATCAAAAATGTAGAATAATTATGAATACCTCGCAATGGTTCTTTTAGATCGTGGGAAGCAATATAAGTAAAAGAATCTAACTCACTATTACTTTGTTCTAGTTCCAGATTGATTTTTGCTAATTCAGAAATTCTGCGCATCACAATTCCCACAATTGCGGTTTTAAATTCCTGCGCTCCTTCTATTTCATAAGATTGCCAAGGTAAGGAATGAAATTGAAGTATTTCTTGCCATTGTTCAAAAGATTTCCGAGGACAAAGTTTCATTGTACCATCAGATTCAATCTGAATCGGATATTCTGGATTTCCAGCCCAATTAACTGTTTGACTTACTTCTGGTCGAAACCACAAAACATAAACTTCTTGTAACTTGGCAATTTCTAACACTAATAATCCACTAGCAATCTCTTTAAATTCTTTGGCTGATGGGTAAATTTTTGGTAAATAATCAGTTGAATATATGTCAGTATTTATCTGATTGTTCACCCAATTTATTAGTTCTGTAATTTCTGGATCGGTTGGTGTTTTTCCTACTTTATGATATTCTCCTTCCAGAGAAATTGCAGCTCCCGTTGCTCCTACTATTGTTAATAATTTACTGCCGATATTTGTGATGACATTTAATAAATCTTCTGACTCATAAATAATCTTTATTACCTCAGATTGAACAGACTTGAGAGTAACTTTATAATCTAAATTATCATTTTGTTCTCTCATTGGAATATGAATCGACATTATTTGACCTAAAAATTCACAAACCACTCGTTTATCATAAGGAATATACTTAATTGATTGGTGATGACAAGCAATTAACCCCCATAATTTTCCTTCTTTCACAAGAGAAATTGACATTGAACCCATAACACCCATATTATCAAGATATTCTATATGACAGGGAGAAACACCCCGCAGCACAGAAAAGGTTAAATCTAGAGGTTGGTTAGTTAAGGGATTAAATTTAGGTAGTAACTCCACAATTGAAGAGTTGATATTTGGAATAGTTCGTATAAACTTAACAGAGAAAACAGCTCTTGCTACTTGGGGAACATCATAAGCAGGATAATATAAACCTAAATATGCTTCTTGATCTTCTCGTTTATCTTCGGCAATTACTTCTCCAGAGTCATCAGGATGAAACTTGTAGATCATCACCCTGTCAAATCCAGTAATTTTGCGAATTTCTTGAACTACAATCTCACAAAGTTCATGTAAATTGGCAGATTTATGAATTTTATTAATTATGGGAAAAGTTAGTTGATAAAACTGGGAAAAATCTGGCTCTGATTTATCTTCACAAGGTTCCAATTCTAGAATTACAACCCCATCATTACGATGAATAATACTGTTAAATAATCTCACTTCATTTCCACATTGAATAGATAATTTTACTGGGTTTATATATTCAAAATATCCCGCCAAATTCTGGCGAATATTATCTATTAGATGAGAGTCTAAGAGACATTTAATGTTCTGTCCGAGTAGATTTTCTGGAGGAATATTGAGCCATTCTTCTGTATTTATACTAACTTGAATAATATCCAAGTATGGCTCTTGCAAAACCAATAATACCCCATGATCTTGAATGAAGTTAGGAATATGAATTTGTTCGTTATAGTCAATATTTGAATTGACTCTTTGTGTTATGATGATTTTCTCTTTACTCTCCATTTTATCTGATTATAATTTTTGATTCTAGATTCCGCATCTTTATAAGAAATACTATAAACTAAAAGAGTTGCTGAAAGTAGCAATTGTTGAGTTACTGCGTAAGCATTCAGCTATCAGCTATCAGCTATTAGTTATTAAGTCACTATCATACCAAAGGATGAGCCTTGAAGTTTCATTATTTCGGACACTACTAGCGCGTCTAGACTAAAATTGTGGGTAAGGAGCGAGCAACCTGAAAGACCTCTGCTCCAACCCCTCTCCTACAAGGATAGGGGAGAGATATCCCCTTCCCTTGTAGGGAAGGGGGTTAGGGGGTTAGGTTTTTTAACCCACATTTTCAAGCTAGACATGCTACTACATTAGTATCAAGTACAATCATATTAATCCTCAAAATTGGGAAGTTCGCGTAGGGGATCTCTGGATCTAATTGGGATTTCAAAATCTCCAAAATGGGAAAAACGTTGCTTGATTTTTGCCACAAGATTTAAAGAGTATTCTTCATTTTCTATTAAGACTGCACGGATAATTTCTTTAGCTTCTGCTTCAAGAGAACGTCCACTATATTCTGCTCGCTTTTGTAACCTAACTATGAGGTCATCATCAAAGTTGTCGATTATGATACTGCTCATATTCCTTACTTTTTTTAGTTGTTCTATAATTATTCATTATACTTCATTGCCAAAGTTAAGACTAAATCTTTATTTAAGCTACCTAAAAAATAGTCTTTCAATATCTCCATAACTAGGTTGATATTGAGGGTATTTCTGAATAATTTGCATAATAATTTTTCGGTCAAATTATAATTTAGCCATTGCATAATTACCTCTCAATCTAGATTGTTTAGTTTCCTATTTCCAATTTACCCAAAGTAATTAAACTTTCTAAATCTTTTTGTGCAGTTGATAGATAAATTTTAATAACTTCTCTGATTGTATCTTTATTTAAACTTGACAGCACTTCCCCTTGTTATGAACTATAAAGCTAACAAGCAAGATGCTTGAAATGCCATAATTTTTCCGAAATACACTTTAATTTCCTATTTCCAATTTACCTAGAGTAATTAAACTTTCTAAATCTTGGTAAACTAAATTACGGTCTTGAACTTTAATGAAAATCTTAATATATAACGTCATTATTTATGGCATATATAGTCTTCTTGCCACACCTTCAACTATCACAAAAGCTACTTGTTTTATAATTAATTTTAAATTACTTACAAGATAAGTCCAAGTACGTTTTTCCAAAAATTATAAACTACTACCACTCCCAGATTTTACTCATTTCTTTACTAAACCGATAAACAACTTTCTTCTTTGTCTATAAATATCATTAATTAACATAAAAATTGCAAGTGTTAGACAGAGATTTTGGCACAGATAAACGGATTATATCAAAAACTAATTTACAGCGGTTTTGATTTCGGTAGACTAATGGATTGACACAGCTAAAATAGTGCATTAGGGAGTAGGAGGGACGTTGCATGCAACGTCCGTACAGGAGATGAAGAGATGGGGAGCAAAATTGTTGTTGGGTTACCCTGACAGGAAGCAAGCTAAGTTATACCAATTCCCAAAAGTATTGCTATACTTAGGTCGGACTTCAGTTATTAAGTAATCAACACAATATCAATCACTTTTTTCCTAAAAATAACCCAGTTAATGTTTATTATTCTTATGTTTATTTCTCCCCACACGGACCACACGGACCACACTTCCCTACCCGATCAGGTATAGCATTCTTTTTGAGAAATGGTATTATACCTCTTAATCCGTATATCCGTGCCATAATCTGTGTGAGAACCTCAACCCAACCTACTACCTAAAACCTACCTTTCTAATTCTTCAACTAACTTAGGCACTCCCGCAGTTAATACTTCACATCCTTCCGCTGTAACCAGAACATCATCCTCAATTCTTACCCCTATTCCGCGCCAACGGTCATATACTTCTGGTTGACCTTTCACTGTTTTAATATTAGGACCAATATAAATACCAGGTTCCACAGTTAACACTTGTCCTGGTTGTAAATTTTGCGGTTCTTCTCCCCACTGATAAACACCTACATCATGCACATCTAAACCTAACCAATGTCCGGTTCTGTGCATATAAAAAGGCTTATATTTTTCCTTTTCAATTATTTCATCAATATTACCTTTTAACATTCCTAAATATATCAATCCTTCGACTAAAACTCGCACTGCCGTATCGTGAATTTGCTTATAAGGATTGCCTGGTTTTACCTGTTCAATTGCTGCTATTTGCGCCCTTAAAACTAACTCATAAATAACCTTTTGTTCCGGTGTAAATTTCCCACTAATTGGAAAAGTCCGAGTAATATCAGAATTGTAATAATTGTAAGCAGCTCCAGCATCAATTAATAACAAATCATTTTCTCGCATTTGCCGATTATTTTCTATGTAATGAAGAATGCAAGAATTAGCACCAGAAGCAACAATAGAAGGATAAGCAGGAGTAGCTCCATGACGAGAAAATATATACTCCATTTCCGCTTGAATTTGATATTCAAAATGCCCCACTTGAGCAAACTTCATGGCATGGTTATGAGCATCAACAGCAATATCAGCAGCTTTCTGCATTTCTTCTAATTCCACATCACTTTTAATCAGACGCATGGGATGTAAAATCGTACCCGCATCTTGAATAGCGATCGGACCTGTGCCATTTTTTGGATAGACTCGCATTAAATTTTGCCAATGTTTAAACACTGTTTCATTAAAGTTGCGATCGCGTCCTAAACGATAATAAATTTTATCTGCTTTTTTCAAATATTCGGGCAACTTTTGATTTAATTCATTAATAGAAAAAGCTGCATCTGCACCATATTTTTCTTTAGCAACTTCCACACCAGCACGATAACCAGTCCAAGTTTCTTTTTCTTGATTTTTTGGTTGTACAAATAAAACAAATTTATGCTTTTCATGGTGAGGAGCAATAACCGCTACAGCTTCCGGTTCATTAAAACCTGTTAAATAAAAAAAGTCGCTATCTTGACGATAGGAATATTCTACATCATTGTGCATGACAGCCATCGGCGCACTTCTAAAAATAGCCGTACCATCGCCAATTTTCGCCATTAAATTTTCCCGTCGTTGTTTATATTCTGAGTGAATTGTCATATTTTTAGAACCAAGAAGTAAGGAACCAACAAAAATCATATCAAATTTTTTAGTATCTGTTGGATTATCCTTAGACATAGGCGTGATAATCAAAAATCAAATCAATCCCATAAGCAAAAATCATTAATTCTTTCCCCCCTACTCCCTACTCCCTCTTTTCCACCAGAGGTCTCTTTGGTATCGGAGCGTGTAAACCGAAGCGTGAATATATACAATATTAAGTTTTTTCAGGTTTTTCAGCCTTCTTCCGTTCTTATAAATCTAGGATTATCTACATAAATCTATGATTTTCGTGCTTATAATCTGTTCTATTCTTGCTTCAACCAGGCAACGTCGGCGTTATCCAGCTCCTCTGGCTGTCACGGACGTTCGCGGAACGCGGAGCGTAGCTCTCACTGCCAGCTATAGCTAGATTTAAGCTAGCATTTAAGTCTCGTTCGCGCACTTAGTTGCAGAGCAATCACAATTGAAACCACAGTGTTCGCACCGGAACACTCTTTCAGATAAAGACAGGGATTCTTTCTAACTGTTTGGCAAGAATAGAAACACCCAAGACACTCATTACCATGCTACCCCACTGAATCATATTCACAAAGCGATCGCTTTTGTTGAGAATTTGAAAGTGAGCCATAGCAAACTCTGACCAAGGATTTTGATAGAGATGAAATAAATTATAGGTAGGATCCGGAGCGACAGTCTGATTTTGAATCCAATAATATATACGAGGTAAATGATACTCCATTGAATCGGAGTGATTTGGTGCAGCGATTATTGCATTTATACCAATTAAGAACACAATAATTGTTATACAGGTGAGCAAAAGTATTGACATTGGCGATCATCCTAGTCAACTTTCGCCCCATGTTTTAAGATTATTTATATGTTTTTTTAACGAATGTTTTGTTAATAAAAATACATATAAACAATTTATTAATAACCAAGCTGCTATCACCCAAAAATACTGAAATAAACAAAATAGACTAAGTAATTCAGTTATTTTTGTTCAAATTATTCCCCATAAAACAATTGCTTCAAAGAAACTATCACGCCAATCATTTTTTTGAGTTAATAATTGAGCAAAAATAATAACAAAATATCATCTAGGAATAATTATCATTTGTCAGGATATTTCAAGAATAAATATTTCAGCAAATTTTCAGCAAATTTTTACCAAAAAAAACTAATCAAAATTATAATTTTCAGGGTTATTTTCTAATGATTTAGCAAAAAAATTACGACGTAATTTTAACTGAATATCTTCTAAAAGCTTACGATTAACTGACATCAAATCAGCAATTAGAGCAAAAATAAATAGCTGAAATCCCATTAAAATTAAAATTGCAGCTAAGACTAAACTAGGGACATGAGACCTCGTAGTGCCACTCCAGTATAGAATTAACCAACGTACACATAAAATGAAACCAAAACTAAAGGGAATAGTCCCTAAAATTGTGAAAAACTTTAGAGGTTTATAAGTCATAAAAATCCGAACGATCGTAAAAATCGATCTTTGGATATAAGCTGGAATACTTTTAACTAATCTGGATGGTCGTAAATAACCATTAGTTCTAATGGGGACAGAAATAATTGTCATTCCTTTTTGCCCAGCTTGGATAATAGTTTCTAGTGTGTAAGTATATTCATTAAAAACATTTAATTGTAGTGCTGCATTACGAGTAATAGCACGGAAACCACTAGGAGCATCAGCAATATTTGTTTCACTAGCAATACGGACGACTAAACTACCTATTTTTTGTAAAAATTTCTTGATTGGTGAAAAATGCTTAATCTCTTGAATTGGTCTAGCACCAATTACTATTTCTGCTCTTCCATCTAAAATTGGTTCAATTAGTTTAGGTATATCTGCTGCACAATATTGATTATCAGCATCCGTATTAACAATAATATCAGCTCCATGTTGCAAACAAGCTTCTATTCCCGCCATAAAACCTTTTGCTAATCCTTGATTATATTCAAAATTAACAATATGATCTACTCCTGACGCTTTAGCTACTA
>NZ_JAAHGT010000221.1 GCF_010672385.1 Okeania sp. SIO2F4 | reverse complement strand
TGTCTACAAAATATTGTTTGCCTTGAAATTCCAATTCTAATTTTTGGTTTTGTTCTAACTGATTAAAACTACCTGTTTTTTCTAGGGATTGATTTATTATTTCTTGAACAAATTTTTCCTGACTTTTGGTAATAGGTAATTGCTTGCTGGGTATTACCTCTACAAAATATTGTTTGCCTTGAAATTCTAATTCTAATTTTTGGTTTTGTTCTAATTGATTAAAACTACCTGTTTTTTCTAGGGATTTATTTATTATTTCTTGAACAAATTGTTCCTGACTCTTAGTAATAGGTAATTGCTTGCCTATAATATCAAATTTAGACTCTGATATTTCATTCAAAGAACTAGCTACAATCGACCCAGATTTTTCTATAATAAAAATCACACCAGATTGACTAATATTTACTGTTTGCAGTAATTTCTCAATCTGTGAAATAGGCAACTCAACTGCTAATACTCCAATCAGACTATTATTCTGGTTGTAAACTGGATAACTAGCTGAGATAGCAAACAATTCTTCTGAATCATCCCCATTATAAATTTGACTCCAGACAGGTTTACCTCCTTTAACTGCATCTTCATACCAACTTTCAGTTTGATAATTATCTTCGTAACTTTTAGATGTTTCTGTAATATTACCTTCTGAGTCTATCCCAGATTCGATGATAGTTTCTGAATTTGATTTAGTTATTAATTTGATGACAAAACTATTCTCATTATTTCTCTTAACTCCCACAAATTTGCCGTTAGTAGTGCCAAAATTAATCTGACTAACATTAAACTGTTTAATTTGCTGCAAAAACAAACTTCTTGTATCTGTTAAATCATTAAAACTTAGTAACCCCAACTTAATTAAATCTTGGTTAATTTGATAGATTAAATCAGGAGCTTCTAAATAATTATCCAAATCCTGAGTAAAATGATGACCAATTTTAACATTAAATTGAGTTGCTAATTCTTTAACCACACTTCGTTCTTTTTGTAATAATGTCCAGCCGAAAAATCCAACTATAATATATATCGGAGTAATCAAAGATATGAACCAAACCAATCCCAATGACACTCGACCATTTTTCCTAAAAATAATATTTTCTGAAATTAGATAATTGCTCATTTTTTTGAGCAGCCTTTTTACTGCTAAAATTACCATCATTTTGACCTAAACTATTATTAATTATAGCAATTCCCATACTGGTAAGGTACAAAATTTTAGGTTTGAGGGAACACTTAACTGGGAACAGGGAACAGAAAAGAAGAAAAACAACTGTACCTCATAACTTTGGGAATTGCTATATAATTTATTTTACTGTTTCTTAATTCAGCGATCTAATATCATGTGCCTCCTCCGGGGGAGCTACGAATTGCGGACATTACTTATAAGAAAGTTTTTGTTTGTAGTAGGACTTTAGCCCGAAAGATCTATTTCTAGGGCTAGAGAAAAACTACGAACCTAATTATAACTGTTCTACCGAATATGATATAAAATCTGATAGTATTTGGTATTATAAAACCCTACACAAACCTGGTTTTTGGCGAAGCGCTGTATCTAATACAAACATAGTTTATCAACAAGTTTATGGTAGAAATTATATTATTCAAAAGCCAGCAGATTTGATATTAGCTACACTTACTTTTCTTCTTTTCTCTTCCCTTTTCATAAAAATCTATAATATCATGTTCGGTTAAATAGTTATAATTAGAGTTCGTAGTATTGCTCTAGCCCGAAATATAATTCTGGCTAGAGCAATACTACAAACAAAAACTTTTTTTATCACTGATTATCCCGACATGATATAACTATGTACTTCACCAGTATAAGAATTACTATAGTTAACTTGATCATAATAATGATTCTTAATTATCTCTAAATTAAAAATAATTGTATCTTCCCCTATTCCCTATTCCCTATTCCCTATTCCCTATTCCCTATTCCCTGTTCAATACTTAACTTCTCGAATCAACACAAACTCGGTCGCGACCTTGAAATTTAGCCTCATAAAGAGCTAAATCTGCTTTCCTAATCAAATCGCTAGGTTGAGATTCAGATTTTTCTTTCCCTAAGCATAATTTTCTACTAGCAACTCCACAACTAATTGTGACACAATTAGTAACTTTTGAACCCTGATGAGGAATAGCAGCATCTTTGATACTGTGACGAATTTTTTCGGCAATATGAACTGCTCCTTCTCTATCTGTTTCTGATAAAACAATTACAAATTCTTCACCACCATAACGAGCTACTAAATCAGCAGGACGACCAACATTACGAATAATAATGTCAGCAACTTTCTTTAAGCAACTGTCTCCTGCTGGATGGCCATAAGTATCATTATAAGCTTTAAAAAAATCTACATCGCATATTATAATTGATAATGGTAAATCATTTCTCTGAGCACGTTTCCACTCAGTTTCTATAAACCGATCGAACTGGCGACGGTTAGCAATCATTGTTAAACTATCTACAGAAGCTAAACGTTCCAATTCTTGATTGACTTTTTCCAATTTTTCAGTCAACATCTGCTGTTTTTCTACTTGTCGTCGCAGTTCACTCATTGCCCATTGAATTTCCAATAAGCGTCGCACCCGTTGACGTAAAACTGCCCAGTGAATTGGTTTCGTCACATAATCCGTTGCTCCTACTTGGAATGCTAAATCAACAGATGCTTGGTCGTCAAGCACTGTAATCATTAATACTGGTGGACTATTTTCTCCCAATAGCTTATGTAATTTACCACAACAGGTAAAACCATCCATTCCTGGCATCATTGCATCCATTAATATCATATTTGCTAATTGTTTTTGACAAATTTCTAAGCATTCCTCTCCATTATTTGCTTCAATAACTTGATAACCATCTTTCTCCAATATACGACGTAATATTAGTCGAATAGTCTTTTCATCATCAACTATCAATATTCGTGGTGGTACAGTCCAAAAATCTGGCTTAATCATTTTCTCAATTTATTTCAAATTTTTGATTTCAACGCTGTTTTAACTGTATGATATTCTTGGTCAATTAATTTCATTAGTTCCTCTGCATTTTCTGTTGTACTCATACGACCTATTGCTTCTAATTTCCCACATAGTTCGGCTAAATTATTAGCTCCCATAGTTAAACTAAGAGATTTTAGAGCATGGGAAGAATTTCTCAATTCAACTGGATTTTTAGCTACTATTGCTGCTAAAATTGCTTCTCTTTTTTGAGGAGCTTCTTCTAAGTAACTGTTAATTATTTCTTTTAAAATAATTTCATCTCCTCCTGCTGCTTGTTCTTTTAGATATTCAAACACTAATTTATCAATAGGTGGAATTGTCAAATTTGATGTCTGTTCGTTGAAAGAATCTACTGAAGATGAACTTTCACTTTTTTCCTCTTCCTCTGATGCCAAATTATTTGGAACATTAATATTTGATTCTGGTTGATTTTGATTTTCCAGCAGATTCACATTTGCTTCTGGAATTAACTCTTGATTAACTCGATCTGATGTGAAATCAACCTCTGTTTCTGCTGCAACTCCTACTTTCTGAGTTCTGAGTTCTGAGTTCTGACTACTTATTGATAACTCATCAATTCCAACTTCTAGCTCCTGAGTTCTGAGTTCTGAGTTCTGACTACTTATTGATAACTCATCAATTCCAACTTCTAGCTCCTGAGTTCTGAGTTCTGAGTTCTGATTACTTATTGGTAAATCATCAATTCCAACTCCTAACTCCTGAGTCCTAACTTCTAGCTCCTGAGTTCTGAGTTCTGAGTTCTGACTACTTATTGGTAACTCATCAATTCCAACTTCTACCTCCTGAGTGCTGAGTTCTGAGTTCTGACTAGTTATTGGTAAATCATCAATTCCAGCTTCTAGCTCCTGACTCCTAACTTCTAGCTCCTGACTCCTAACTCCTAACTCCTGACTCCTGACTCCTGAGTTCTGATTCCTAGTGATATAATTTTTTAATGCCTTAATTAATGCTTCTACTCGAACTGGTTTACTTATATAGTCATTCATTCCTGCTTCTAAGCATTCTTCGCGATCGCCACGCATTGCATGAGCAGTCATAGCTATGATCCAAGGTCGTTTAGCTTCAGGGAAAATTTGGCAAATTCGTCTTGTTGCCTCTAAACCATCCATTTCTGGCATTTGTACATCCATAAAAACTATATCGTAGTTTTGACGACGTAATGCTTCTAGAGCTTCTAATCCATTATTTGCCACATCAGCACGATAACCCAGTCTCTCTAAGACGAGTAGAGCTACTTTCTGATTCACAACTACATCCTCCGCTACCAGGATGCGTAATGGTAACAACCTAAATTCTGCTTCATTACTCAATATTAATTTTGCTTCTGAAGTTTTCGGTTTAAATGATATTGCTTGTTTTCCAAGTACAGAAACTAACATCTCATATAAATTAGACTGTTTAATTGGCTTACTTACAAAAGCTGCAAATGAAGCTCTACCTGCAATTTCTTCTGATGTCAGTTTACCTACTGAACTGAGCATAACCAAAGGTAATCCTTGATAATCTGGTATAGATTGAATTTGCTCTGCTAGGGTTAAACCGTCCATTTCTGGCATTTGCAAATCTAGTATCGCAATATCAAATTTTTTCCCAGAGCGAATTAACTTTAAAGCTGCTGCTCCTGACTCCACTGCTTCCACTTTCATTCCCCAAGATTTTACCTGGAGGGTAAGAATTTTACGATTAGTTGCATTATCATCTACAACAAGTAGTTTTTTCCCAGTGAGTTCAGGTTGTAGTTGTTTCAGGTCAGATTCTGTAGTGGTTTCAGTTGCCATTGCCGTCATAGTAAAATGAAATGTGGAACCTTTACCTACTTCCGTTTCCACCCACATATTGCCACCCATAGCTTCACTTAAACGTTTGCTAATGGCTAAACCTAATCCTGTACCGCCATATTGTCGAGTCATAGAAGCATCAATTTGACTAAAAGGCTTAAATAATCTTTCTAATCGCTTTTCAGGAATCCCTATACCTGTATCTTTGACAGCAAATTCTATCTCATATAGGTTGTCAAAGGGTGTGTTAATTTTCTTACTCACAGAATTTGTGTTGGTTTGGTTATTATCACTATTTTTGAGCTGAGATAATTCCTTATGAGCTGATAACCATTTTTTCCCATTCACTGAAACAATGACTTCTCCTCTAGGCGTAAATTTAACTGCATTAGAAAGTAAGTTAGCAAGTATTTGCCGTAGTCTTGTCACATCTCCTACTATCGCTTCAGGAGTATCTTGATTTATAATGTACACTAATTCTAAACCTTTAGCACCTGCTTGGGAGGCTACTAAATCTAAGGCTGATTCTACACAATTTCGGAGATTAAATGGTTGATCTTCTAATTCTAGTTTTCCAGATTCAATTTTAGAAAAATCAAGAATGTCATTAATAATTGTCAGTAATGAATCACTACTATTACGGATAGTATCTACGAAATCTTGTTGTTGAGAGTCTAATTCTGTATCTAGTAATAGCCCAGTCATGCCAATTATTGCATTCATAGGAGTCCTAATTTCGTGACTCATCATTGCTAAAAATTCACTTTTGGCTCGATTAGCAGATTCAGCTTCTTGTTTAGCTTTTTCTAATTCTACATTTTCAGTTTGTAGTTGCATCTGTCTTTGTTTTTCCTGCTCTAAGTTATCTGCTTGTGCTAGGGCAATTCCTACTTGTGCTGCCACTGACTCTAATAGATCGATTTCTTCATCTTCCCAATGACGGTAGCGATCGCATTGATGTAAAACAATTACTCCATTAGGTTTTCCTTTGTAGGAGGTACGAACTGCTAATATTGACTTGACTCCTAATAAGCAACAAACCTCAGTATCTTTCATTAATAATGGCTCTAAATAGGTATTTTTGCTGCTCATGGCTCGATCTTGGGCTAATACTTTTTCCAGATTATCGTTTTCTTTCAATGCCAATGATAAACCTTGCGTTGGTTCATAGCCAAGCTCAAGATATTCTGCTACTAAAGGAATCTGTTGTGATGGTTCAGCAATATAGTAATATATTAGACAGCGATTTACTTTAAACGTCTGACCAATTAGTTTGACTGCTGTTTGAAAAATTTTCTCACTCTCTAGGGTAGAACGGATTTCTGTGGTTAACTGTTTGTGAAGTAGAATTTGTTTGATTTGGTTTTCTAAGGCAGCTTTTGAGGAATGACGTTCTATTTGATTTCCTACCCATTGGGCCATTAATTTTAAGAGGTGCCGATCGCTTTCTTTGAAGGGTTCTTCTTTGGGATATGGACTGGCAAAGCTGAGAGTACCATAAATTTTTCCTTCTACAATAATACGAAACCCTATATAAGTTTCTAACTTAAAAAATGTCTGAGCATAAGCGGGATGATTCTGCCATTCTGAATTTCTGGCAGTTTCAAAACTAATTGGTTCATTTTTTTGAATAGTTTCGCTACAATAAGTCTGTTTTACATTAGTTATATCTCCTGCTTTGATGGGAAAAGGAAATCCCAAGGGTAATTGGGAGGCAACTACTTCATAACGTTCTTCTGTTATTTTTGCTAAAATGCCTATTTCTGTTCTATATCGTATTCGGCCTATACTCAAAATTCTTTGTAAAATAGCATCCAGGTCTAAGTTAGTTTCTGAAGCTACTGTGTAGAGTTCTCTAATTACTGCTTCTGTTTCTTTTAGTTCTGTTTCTGCCTGTTTTTGTTGCGTAATATCAGTAGCAATACCAATAAATCCAATAATTTTCCCTTCACTATCCCGTTCACTCGCGATCGCTAAGTTTACTAAAATATCAGAACCATTTTTTTTAACGTAATGCCATTCTTGAGGTTCAGAAATTCCTTGTTTTGCTGATTCTACTAAAATATCAAAATCCTTAATTGGGTTATTGAATTTCTGAGTTAGTTTTTTACTGTGTTCTATTAACTGGGATTTTTGATGAAAAAATGTGAGGTTTTGTTTACCTACTACTTCTTCTCTAGAATAACCCAATAGTTTTTCAGCACCAGAGTTAAAAGTGGTAATCTGACCATTAATATCTGTAGCAATAATCGCAACTTCTGTGGCAGCATCAAGCACTTGTTCTAGATTTGCATTGATATCCACAAGTTCTTTTTGTGCTAATTTATAATTTGTGATTACTTCGGTGAACATAATTATGCCACCTATTTCACCTTTACTATTTTGCCAAGGGTGAATTTCCCATCGTATCCACTCCAGGGAATCATATGCTTCAAGAAACTGCTCTTCTTCTCCTTTTTGCACTTCTCCTGCTAGACAAGCTGTATAAATTTCCTGCCAGCGATCGTCTATATTTGGAAAAATTTCATAGTGAGTACGCCCAATAATATCTTTTTCTGTTAAATTTTTATTAGTTAACCAACGTTTAGATGCCCATAAGTAACGCATATCTCGGTCAAAAATAACTGCTGCTACAGGTGTATGTTCCAGTAGCAGGTCTTTCAACATCTCTTTTTCTTGTTTATTTTCGTCTATCTCCTGGTTTTCAGTAATTTCACAAATAGTAATTAATCCACCAATAAATTGATTATTTTCATCATTGACAGGAGAATAATGACATTCCAATAATACTTCTTTTTCAGTCTTTACTGGAGTGCGGTTTATGGTTTCACTAAAAGCTTTATTACTATTAATTATTTGGGATTTACAAGAATTATTTTCTTTTAATTTTTTGTCATTGATAGTGAAGGGCAATATTTCAAATATTGATTTTTCTATAGCATCTTTTCTACTAATTCCCGATATCTGTTCAATCCTAGGATTCCAATCTATACAATTATAGTCAACATCAAATTTTACGATTCCATACCTACTATTTTTGATTATTTCTTCTGCAAAAAAAAAATCCTGCCCCAGTAATAATTTTTCCTGCTTTGATTCTGAAAGATCGCGACTATAAACTATTATTTGTTCAACTTCTGATGTTCGGAGAAAATCTTTAATCCTCATTTCATAAAAATGCCAAGAACCATCATTATGATACAATCTTGCTTCTATTTTTACTGTTAATTTTGGATTATGAATAATTTCCGTTAATTTATCTATAACCAATACAAAATCATCTGGATGAACAAAATTAAGCAAATTTTTTCCAATTAATTCTTGTGGTTGATAACCTAATACTTCTTCTACGACCGGATTATTATATAAAATATTCCCACCAATATCTATAATTGTTACTGCATCACAATTACTTTCAACCATTAACCGAAAGTAATCTTGATTATCTAGCAGTCTAGTTGGAGTAGATATATTTGAAATTAATGTTCCTAAGTTGCTAAAAGTAGATATTAACTCTACTATCTTTTGATCGTATTCGCGTATTTCTCTGATATGAAAAATAATAACTGCAACAACAGTATTATTAGCTATAATTGGAAATCCTAAAGCTGTTTTCAGACCTACTTCCGTAGCTTTTCTACTCCGCAGATAAACTGTTTCTGGTAAACTACTAATATCTTTTTTCCACTCTGGCTGTTGAGAAACCCAAATACGACCAGGCATATCAATACTTGGAGGCAATGTTATTTCCTGACTGTAGCTATGAAACTTCGTTAGTAATTTTTGCATCTCAGGCCGTCCATACCAAATTGGACTACATTCTATCCTACTACCACTACTGTTTGGTATCCATACCTCTGCATAATCTCCGTCAATACTTAAACAAGCTTGATGGATTAATGCTTCTAGAGCTTTATCAAATTTTTCGGATTTAAGCTGGCCATAAGTCATAGTAGATGAGGTTCCTGGTTGACAGAAATTCTGGGATTCTTGGATTAATCAGCTATATATCTGAATACTAAAATATCCAAATTTGTAATTTTTCCATACTTTAAAGTTGTAATAATTATTCTATAATGTCTAGATAATGAATGAATATTTACAGCAGATTCCAAGTATGTGAAATACAAATACTAATGATAAAATTTTTGTAGCGCCCGCATCTTGCCTGGGACAGCTATACCTCACTCTTGATCAAATCCACTGTAATTTGTAATTCACTAATTTTTGATGAGCTATCCCAAACTTAGTGTTATTCGCTCAAATTTGATCGATTTTGGTTTGGCATACACAAAGTAATTAGTTGTATTCATTATAGTGAATTTATCAGTTAATCAATTAGCTAATTAAGAATACCAAAAAATTATGCTTCTATTTTCCAAAAATAGAGCATTGAGTCATAACCTATTATTTTATTTGTTCAATTTTTTTTCTTTGTTTGTATTTGGCTTTTCCAATCTGCCAGTGCTTTTTGAGCCGAATCATAAGCTGGTGTTCCATAAGGAACTAACTCACCAGCTAAAATAGCCTCACTCAAGTTTTTATTCTTGGCTCGTACTTGAGCAATACTAAAAATTGTATTACTCCACTGAGCAATTAGTTTTTGAGCTTCTTCATATTTAGACTCACCAGAGCGAATTTTACGAGCTTCATTAATTGCTTTAAAATAAGAAGATGCTTGTCCAGGTTTAATCTGTTCCTTCGCAGATTTGAGTAATGCTTCATTCAACCCTTCATTAGCTTTTTTTTGTTTAGCTAGTTGTGGTTCCCATTCGCCGATGGCCAACTGTGCTTCTTGATAAATTGGTCTGACATTTTTAGGTACTAATTTAGCTGCATTAATTGCACCATCATAATCTCCTTTTAATGCTCGTCCACTGGCTATATCAAGAATAGTCAAACTCCAGCGTTCTATTTGATTTTGTGTCTCTGGGTAGAGTGGATCGCTTTGAGGAATTTGAGAAGCTGTGATAATTGCCTGACTAAAACTAGAGGCTGAAACTGAATTAAGTGCGTTGACAGCTTCAGATAATATTAATTGATTGGGTGAGAGTTGATTTTCTTCTTGTTTTTCCCGAGCCTCTTTTGTACTAGAAGTGTTTGCCGTAGATTGACCTTCTGAAGCAGATACTACAGGTGATGGTGGTAAAGTTGCTTCTGATGAGTTATTTTCCTCAGTTTTCATAGTAAGTAAATTACCTTCACCCACTACCTGTTTACTGAAAAATATAGACTTATTTGTTAAAAATACACCCAATAGTAGCACTAAAGAAGTGAGACTACTTCCTACAATTAACTTTTGTAAAAAGGATTTATCAGGCTGGAGATTTTGAGCAATATTTTCAGACATTTCTACTTTTTTTATATGGTTTTTACTATTTTTTTGAGATGGAACTTTATTATTATTTTTATTCGTATTCCCATTTACCATCTCTGTTTGAGTAGTTTTTGTTGTTATAGAAGTTTTTACAGAATTTGAAACTTGTTTTGTTGTTCTCGAATTTATTAAGGATTGAACAATTACACCCACCTTTTCTGGAGCAGAATTAGAATCAACCTGGATTTTTTGAGGTAAAATTATTTGATTCATTTTATCAGTAGGATTTACCATCATCAGGGGATTTTGCTTTGGTCGCAGATGTTCAGTACATAATTCTGGTAAGCGATTACTTAAGAAATTATCAAGATTTTTTGGTGTTGTACATTTTCTAGAATGGAATCCTTCTAAAAGAGCTGCTGTAAAAAATCCTAGGCGCAGTGCTGAAGTTTCAGAGGAAACTTGGTTAGGATGACATGATAGTAACAGGGGTATTTCTAACTCTTTAGCTAGCTCTAGTGCTTGAAAACCGACTTGATTGTCCATTTCTGTCAAATGGCTATGCTTGATATCTAGCATAACCAAAACCTGTTCTACAGGAGACTTACTCAAATTTTCTAGTAGCTTTCTTATTGATATTCCTGTAGCTTCAGGGTCTGTCGGATTACCATCAATAGGCATCAGGTAGTCTTGATTTTGATAGGTAACACCATAACCACTGAAAAAATACCAGAGACAGTTCTCTGCTTGCAATTGGTTTTGACAAAAGCCTTCAATAATATCTAGTATATTTTCTCTACTAGGATAGGTTGGCTGTTCCCATATTGGTATTGAACTATTGTCGCTTAATAATAAACATTGTTCTGCTGAAAAATTTCCTTCGTTCAGTACAAAATTATGCAGTGCTTCTGCATCCTGTTGAGCATAACTGAGAGGTTCAAGAAACTCGTATTGATTTATACCAATGGCAATGCAAGCGTAATTTTTCATTAACCAAAAATCCTATCAATGAGAAGAATGTAGTTAGTGTTAGACATTGTGGTGTCTATTCTTTATTTATGTATTCCTTGATGATGTTGGTCTTAGTTTGTTAATGCTCCAGACACTATCAGTTACAAACCCACTGTCTGATTTTTGCTATTCAAGGATCTCCTTAATCTAAGGTTACTTAGATATGTTGGAGTTGGCATAATTCGGTCATGGCCAGCTAACGTAGTTAGTTTAGACTCGATCTGCAACCTATAACAGACAAACACAGAATTTTCTAGGATTGTCAAGGTTTTTCATAGGTGATACTTAATAAATCGCCTGTACCTAAGATAACATTCCTCGGCCATTTTAGCTTAGTCCCGCGATCGCGATAACCTTAGTAATACTAATCATTGAGGTTAAATTCCTACTCTCTAGGATAGATAGTGACTCTAATGTTCAGGTTTTTAATGTCCAATCCTGGACTCTCGGTATATGGACCTAAAGCTACAAAACTAATCGGTTATTACAGCCAAGCAAACTGCATAGGGCTAAGGAATAGTGAATCTCAACATATTCAATAGTAAGAGGCCAATAGTTAAATTATCAAGTTGTACACCATACCAATTAGCAAAAAGGGTTTGGGAATTGTGAAAG
>NZ_JAAHGT010000220.1 GCF_010672385.1 Okeania sp. SIO2F4 | reverse complement strand
GCAAAAGAGCAATGGCAAGATGAAGAATTGTTGGAGTGGCGACGGCAAAAAACTAAGGAGCAGTGGACTCCTGAATTTCGTGCCAAGCGTCGGGAAGCACTGGATAAAACTTACTATCGCAAGACTCTTGAAGCTTTGCACAAGGTTTACCAGAGTTCTGGTTTCATAGACTTGGAATTGTATGATATTTATCGTCGTCGCGAGAAGGATAAGTCGATGTTGAAGTTTGAAACTTTTTATAACCGATACTTTGAAGGAGACGAATTTTTAGCACGGGATGCTATTCGTAACTATAATCATCGGGTTGTTTCTATCGAACCGTTGACAGAGCGACGAGATGTTTATGATATAGAAGTTCCCAATACTCATAATTTTGCTTTAGCTAGTGGAGTTTTTATTCATAATAGTGCTAAACAAGGTCGCGATCGCCGTTTCCAAGCGATATTGCCATTGCGGGGTAAAATTATCAACATTGAAAAAACCGACGATGCCAAAATCTACAAAAATAATGAAATTCAATCAATGATTACTGCTTTGGGTTTGGGTATCAAAGGGGATGAGTTTGATGCTGCTCAACTGCGGTATCATAAGATTATTATTATGACTGACGCTGATGTTGATGGCGCTCATATTCGCACGTTGTTGTTGACGTTTTTCTACCGATATCAACGAGCGTTGGTAGATCAGGGTTATATCTATATTGCTTGCCCACCTTTGTATAAAGTGGAACGGGGTCGGAATCATTATTATTGTTATAGCGATCGCGAACTTACTCAGTTAGTTCAAAATGAGTTTCCTGGGAATGCGAATTATACTATCCAACGATTTAAGGGTTTGGGTGAAATGATGCCGGTTCAGTTGTGGGATACAACGATGAACCCTGACACTCGGACTTTGAAGCGGGTAGAAATTGAAGATGCTGCGGAGGCGGATCGGATATTTACGGTGTTGATGGGCGATCGGGTGGCACCGAGGCGTGAGTTTATTGAGACTTACGGACCGAAATTAAAGATTACCGATCTGGATATTTAGTAAGGTAGTAGCTCGTCGATTGTGGGTAAGTTGAAGTAATTCTAAAGACCTCTCCCCCAACCCCTCTCCTACGAGGAGAGGGGAGAAGATTTCTCCCCCAACGCTAGCAGGGAAGGGGGTTGGGGGGTTAGGTTTTTTAACCCACATTTTAAAGCTAGACGTGCTACTAGAATAAGGTAGGCGATCGCCACTACAGCACTTTCCCCTGGTAAAAAGTTTTTTACAATTCTATTCTTCTTCATCTTCAACTTTTATTGTGGAAATTTCTGTGGGAGATGTAGCAACTATACGGAGATTTACATCAACTATAATTTGATTTTTCTCAAGTTTGACATTAGCTTTCTTGATTAAAATTTTTGCTGACAAATAATCATCTGACTCTGCTTCTAGAGGTGAATCGCTTTTATATCCAGCAGTTTCTAACCATTCACAAATATTTCTCCAATTATCAATTTTTCCATTACTTGGTTCCACGAGAATTTTCACATATCTGTAGAGAGTATTACAGAGATCGACACCCACACCTTTAGCACTTTTACCTAATTTATCCGCAATTTCATCAGGACTATATTCAGAAAGTAAACCTCTTAAATGTAACTTTTCTGTAGGTGTAAGATGTTTACCTTTAGCAGAAGCAAGGTCTTTGTAAAGGGTTTCTAAATCCCAATGTAAAGCTGCTTCCGAGAAGGTTTCTTTTTTAGCCATTAGTAGAGTGTCCTTATTTGAAAGCTTTGCTAGTAAGATTCTAACATTATTACTAACTATTATTAGTTTACAATCAAAAATATGTTGAGTTAGGATTAAAAAAATTTAGTTAGTGACAAAAAAATTAAGTTGCTTTCTGTCAAATAATTATTCTGAGATAACCAGAAATATCCGAAAATTATTTACATATTTTTGAGAAGTATTTTAGGTTAAAAATTAGAAATTTGTAATTAATAAAAATAGTATAGTTTTTTCTCTAGGGGCTAAGAAAAATGAAAACCAAACATCTACTAATGGCTGGATTAGGATTAATTAGTTTTGTTGGTATGAGTCTAGGTTCGGTACAAAAAGTTTTTGGTCAAGAGAGGGTTGTTCAAGATAATCAAGGAAGACCTTATCTTGCTGTTAGACAAGGATATGATGTAGGACCACATATTCGTTGTAGTCGTGATGGTGAACGTTGTTTTAACCTTGATTTTGTTGGGTGTGATCGAGATGCACAGATATGTCTTTATCAGCTTTCTTTAATAAATAGAAAAACCATATTTCATAATCCATTAGATGCTTACTCTTGCTGGAGTTCTGGAGATATAAGCCTTCTTCGGCGTCAATATATCAACTGTAGAATTTACGGCGTTTCTAAAGAGGTTAGTGAGTATAATAAAAGGCGAGGTGAGAAATTAGATGATAAACTACAGAGAATACAAGATCGATTGCTTAGACAAATGGCAAATTAGGTAAATGAATACTAAATTCTGACTCTATATATTCCCCATTTTGCAGTACATAAGTAGTAGGTTGAGTTGAGGTAGGAAACCGAATACCACTAGCACTTAGGTAGACCAAGAAAACCCGATAGCAGCAATAGATGTAGGTTGGGTTGAGGGACGAAACCCAACAACAATCTTTCTCCGGTAGGGACGTTGCATGCAACGTCCCTACTCCCCTACTCCCTAATGCACTATTCTAGGTGAAACAATCCAGTAGTGGACCGACACACCTAAAATAGTGCATTAGCTTTTTTCATAATCACCCCATCCCCCCATCACCCCATCACCCCATCCCCGCATTTTCTAATGCACACCCATTAGCTGTGTCAGTCTAGTAGGGTGCGTTAGACGGCTACAATTTAGAATGTGAAAAAGGTTTAGGAATCGGTCGTAATCTAATTCCCAAAGTTGCGCTAAAATTTGGTCTCGACTAAGAATTTGGTGAGGATGTCAGAGAAAATATTCTAATAGTACAAACTCCTTATGAGTGAGATTAATTACATTTTTTTCCTGATTTTTATTGATGAAACAAACAGTATTAACAATCCACAGCAGATATTTATCAAATAAGATTGTGAAATGAAGATTAATTTTTGGGGCTAATTTTACAAATCAGTCTAATGCCATAAGATAACTATAATATCCACAGGATGGAGCGGGTTTGAATACTGAGGATAAAATGCTTTAACTTCAAGATCTAGCCTTCAACCCACCCCAACACAAAAAACCTTTCGCTATTTATCCAAACTTGATATAAACTCTCACCTAATCATTATCTGCGTGTTCAAATTCATAAACATAAAATAGTCTGCTCAACTGTTGCAATTTATATCCGCTGAAAGCAAATAAAGCTGCACCCCCTAAAGCAAACCAAAATCCTAGTGGGGGAAGTGCTAAACCTGAAACCGATGTTGCCGTCTCAGTTATTGCTGCTGTTGCTGCTTGAATAGCGATCGCCCGTGCATCAATAATTATCCCCCAACACAAACACAACCCTGCCACAACATAAGCTAAAATCTTTAAGCGATTAATATTTTTCAGTGCATCCTGACAAACCCGACAATGTTTTGTGTGAGTTTCCCACACATCAAAAAGCTTGCGCTTGTCATATTCTGGGGGTGGTAATTCAGGATTACATTCTTTACTCCAAGGTATTCCACCTCCAGCGCGTTTCTCCAACCATTTGCGGAAAGTAATCACCATTTTATCTTGAGGATTAGGTGTGTAGACTGCATCTAGGTATTTTCCTTCCTGTCTATTTGCCAAAATTTTCTCTTGGTAATGGAGAAACACCAAGTCTTGATGTAGAAACAGAGAACCCAATACATGACCTAACCATTGAGGCATAGGTAAACCAAAGAATGCCAAACCTTTAGGTCGTTTTCCTTGTTCATCCTTCAATAACACTTGACACCCAATATGACGACACCAACCAGGGCGAGTGGGAATAGCATACAACGCTAGAATAAATTTTCCGCCATTCTCAAATTCAGAAACAATTCTCATGTGACAGGGCGGTTGAAAATCATGGATAGCTTGTTTGATACCAGGTGTTTTTAGTGGTGTAATCTCAAACGAGAAACCTTCCTGGGTAGCAATTTTCCTAACTGGAATCATGTCGTAATATTTATCTTCAGTGTATCTGCTACCCATAAATCCATGGTGGGAAACAGGAACATGAGCTGGGTCTGAAACATTTTCCATAAATAAATCCCAGCCGTAGGGGAGATCGCGCATATTCCAAAATAGTTTCACAACTCTGTCTGATGGGTTTTCCATTTCAGGAACAACCCTCGGTTCCCGTAACTGACTTTCTACTTGAGCTTGTGAATCTGACTCTGGCCAAACCCATAGTAAACCTTGACGTTCCTGGGTGGGATACACAACTGCACAAGATTTACTGTTGGTACAATTTTTCGCTTCGGTTTCTTTATCTTTAGACTGAGGAATGCTGACACACTTTCCCTCGGAGTTAAAACGCCAAGCGTGGTATGCACACATTAGAGTGCCATCCGACTCGACCCTACCTTCGGAAAGAGGAACAAGTCGGTGGGGACAAACATCTTCAAAGCAAGACCATTTTCCAGTATTATCCCGCCACAGAACTAAATTTTTCCCTAGTAACTGGAATGGATATGGTCGGGATGGGTCAGTGTGATCTACAACTGCCACTGGATACCATTGTTTTGTCCACTGGAATGTTTCTGTTTCTATTGTTTCCTGAATCTCTTGTTTCAGAATTTTCTCTGTTACCATAGTTAGTCCTTATTGAAGTCAAAATTAAAAAATTAAAAGTTAAAAGCAAGAAAATTCCATCAATTAATTTACTTACTCTCAACTCTCTTGACTGGTCAGATAAATTTACATTTATTTAAGATAACGTAATTATCAAAAAAATTCAGCTAAGTAGCCCAGGAATCTTGCCCGCCAGTGGTTTGAGTCTCCTCTGTGCTAAACTTTATATAATAGACATCTCCGGAAAAGAGGGAGTAGTGGGAAATAATTGATTATTTATGTGCAATAATTGATTTTATTTTTTATTATCGGAGATGTCTAATAGTAGTTACTACTCAGTTATTAGCGATCGACTTTTAATACTATATTTATTGCCAAAGCAATTATTATGTATCTAGAAAAAAATGGTTAACAGTTACAATTAAAATTAGAGCCAATTTTGAAGATAATTATTAATATATATAAGGAGAAAATTTCAGAATATGGGAGGAAATAAATTTCGATTTAAGCAGTTTACTATCCTACAAGATAAATGTGCAATGAAAGTTGGTACTGATGGTACTTTATTAGGAGCATGGGTAGATGTTTCTGGAGCAGAAAAAATTTTAGATATTGGTACGGGTACTGGTTTAATTGCTTTAATGTTAGCACAGCGTTCCCATCAGCCGTGCGGAACACTATCCCTTGCTAATATTGATGCTGTGGAAATTGACATAGACTCATCTATTCAAGCTAGGGAAAATGTGCAGCGATCGCCTTGGTCAAACAGAGTTAAAGTTGAAAATTATTCAATCCAAGAATATACAAAATTTTGCCAAAAACGTTATGATTTAATAGTATCAAACCCACCTTTCTTTGAAAATGCCCTGAAAGCTGCAAAAAAAGCAAGAACAGTTGCCAGACATACTGACTTTCTCTCACAAGCTGATTTATTACAAACAGCAGTTAAACTTTTGTCTGAAACAGGTAGATTCGCTGTAATTTATCCAGTGCAACAAGCTCAAAAGTTTCAAGAAAAGGCAGAATATTTTGGATTATTTTGTCAGAGAAAATTGTATGTTAAACCTATGCCAGAAATTCCCACAAAAAGAATTTTGATGGAACTCAGCAAAGAAAAACTACCATTACAAGAAAATACTCTGACTATCGAAGCAAAACAATATATATATACGCCAGAATTTATCACCTTAATTAGAGACTTTTACCTGAAATATTAACTATTATCAAATTTACCTGTGTCCTGATTGAATATAAGTTAATTATTAGAAAAATAACTATACTTTAGTCTATAAAAATAAGAATTAAAACTTCAATGTTAAAATTAATAATGCCAAACTTATTCATAAAATTGTGAGGTTCTCTAATGTTGACTCTTTATCACGCTCCTGTATCTCCTAACTCCCGTCGGGTTTGGGTGACACTGCTAGAAAAAGGACTTGAGTTTGAACTGGTAGAAGTAAAACTCAGTGGAGAGCAATTTAAACCTGATTTTTTGGCAATTAACCCTTTCCACCACATTCCTACTTTGGTAGATGATGGTTTTAATATAGTCGAATCTTTGGCAATTCTTGACTATTTAGAAGCAAAATATCCTACTCCTAATATGTTACCTAAAGATGTCAAAGACCTAACAATTGTGCGGATGGTACAAATGGTAAGTGTTAATGAATTGTTGCCTGCTATTAATCCACTGGTCCAACGAATTTTAGATTTACCTGGAGAAGACCCAGAAAAAGTTGAGAAAGCAGAGCAGAAAATTGCAACAGTCTTGACATTTTTTGAGAAATTATTGGGCGATCGCTCTTATTTTGGTAGTGACAATTTAACTTTAGCTGATGTTGTTGCTGGTACTATCATCCCTATATTATTCAGAGCTGGTATTTCTTTAGATAAATATCCTAAAGTTAGTAGTTGGTGTAGTCGCTTAATAGCACGTTCAGCATGGCAAAATTCTGAGGCGACAGAAGAAGCATTTGCTGAATTTAGGTCTAATATGTTAGCCCGAATGCAAAAACAATAAAATTACTTTCCCCTCTTTCATTGGTATTCAAGAAGGGGGAAATAATTATGGCAAGCGATGATATATAATTAAATTATCTTTCTTTATAAAAGATTAAACTGATGAAACCAACAACAATTTATTTAGCAGAATAAACTGAAGCTAATCTAAAAGAATTAGCCAATAAAACAGGAAAATCTATTCCTGAAATTATCCAAGAATTAATCACCGATTATCTTACTAAAAAACCTCAAAAATTACCCAAATCAGTGGGAATGGGGTCAAGTGGAAGAGTCGGACTTATCTTCTAAAGCAGAACAACTATTATGGACAAAATAGTAATAGCAGATACCAGTGGAATTATTGCTTTTTTAGATAGGGACGATCGCTACTATTCCCTAGCGGTTAATATTGTCACCAATTATCAAATTTACATCCATGTAACCGTTTTGCCAGAAGTTGATTATTTAGCCACTAAATATCTAGGAGAAAGAGTCGCTAGAAGTTTTATAGAAGATTTAGGAGATGAATATTTGAATTATCTTACTATCGAGTTAGAGGATATTAATAAAATTACAAAACTTATGGAACAGTATAAAGATTTACCTCTCGGATTTATTGATGCTAGTTTAGTTATTTTAGCAGAACATCATCAAATAAAAAGAATTTTAACCTTAGACAGAAGGCATTTTAACTTAATTCAATCAGAAAAAGTTAAAGATCTAGAAATATTGCCATAATTTTTACTTCACAATTCAAGCCTTAAAAGAAGCAGAAGAAAACAAATTAATCTTAATTTATGCTGAAATTTTATCAGAATTAATATAAGGATTCAGTCGAAAAAAAATGATTATGGTAAACAAAAATATCGGCTATATTTCCCCAGATTATTTATATAAATACGATCTCCCGATCGACCGGGAAGCAATATTAAAAACTCGTCAAGAAAGACAAACAAAATTATTTGAACCTTCTACTCAAATGTATTACGAAGCAGTACAAACAATAGCAGATATTCAAAGTGACTTTTTCGAGTTTTCCAATGGAGTCATAAAAGTCGGTCGCGCTGAACAACTCTCGCCAGACCAAAAACAACGGTTTCACCATTCCTTGCAAACATTTTGCCCTTGGAAAAAAGGTCCTTTTGAACTATTTGGTCTAACTATCGATGCAGAATGGCGTTCCGACTGGAAATGGGAGCGCATTTTGCCACATATTAGTTCTCTGAAAAATCGCAAAGTTGCTGACATTGGTTGCCACAACGGTTATTTTATGTTTCGGATGGCAGCTCAACAACCAGAATTAGTCATCGGTTTTGAACCCTACACCAAACATTTTTGGAATTTTCAACTTATCCAAAATATTGTCAAACAAAAAATGCTGGCATTTGAACTTTTAGGAGTCGAACACATTCACTACTACCCCCAATTTTTTGACACCATTTTTTGCCTGGGTATCCTCTATCATCACACCGATCCCATTGGTTTATTACGCAAAATGCGAGAAGCGTTAGCACCCAAAGGTGAAATTATTATTGACTGTCAAGGTATTCCTGGAGATTTACCAGTGGCGCTCACTCCCCAGAAACGTTACGCTCAAGCGCGGGGTATTTGGTTTCTTCCCACCCAGTCTTGCTTAGAAAACTGGATAGGGAGAGCGGGGTTTAGCGATATTAATTGTTTTTTTGCCGAACCTTTGTCGGTTGAAGAGCAACGACGTACTACTTGGGCAAATATTAATAGTTTGTCAGAATTTCTTCATCCTGACGATCCATCCTTAACTGTTGAAGGTTATCCTGCTCCTTGGCGTTATTATGCGATCGCGCGGAAGTAGTGGAGTGGGGGGAGTGGGGGGAGTTTGCGAAGTGTGGGGAGATCGAATCTTGTCTGCTTATGCAAGTTGGTCTAAATTCTGAATTCAAAATTAGGTGTAGGAAGTAGTCAATTCTTCAATTTTATCAAGTGCGGGCATCTTGCCCGCGACTAATTTATCTGACTTAGATGAAATTCCCGAAGAATTTAACTTCTGACTTCTGAGTTTATACAGTTTCAGATGAAATTCCCTAGAAATTTAACTTCTGACTTCTAAATTCAACATTACTCTGGCAAAATCTCAGTAACAGTCTCGTAAAAATTAGTCTCTGGTGGTTTGGCAAACAAATGCGACATTTCTGCCAATGCTGCTTTATAAGCATCACTTTGATTAGCATCCATATCTTCAACTCCTTCCCAAAAAATTACAGCAATACCTTTATCTGTTCCTGGCAATTGTAATAAATATGCCCCTTTAAAACCTTCATTATAAGTAGCAACTGCCTTTTCATAAAGTTCTTTTGCTTCTTGAAACTTTCCTGGTTTAAATTCTCCCAAGGCAACATAAGCATATTTATGCTTCAAAAAATCCATAAAATCTGACATTTTTTTCTCCTTTTCTACAAGTTTTAAATTGTTGGCTGTATTAGATATATCATGTCCGGTTAAAGTTTATAAGCAAAATTAATTACATATCCTGCTAACTCCCTGTTCCCTATTCCCTGTTCCCTGTTCCCTATCTCAAAGATAAAGATTCCCAGAAAGGATTATTTTTACCTAAACGAGTTGTATTAGTAGCATCATGGACACTCCCTCTCAATTCTTGATAATATTGATCGTCCATAAAATTAATATTTAAACTAGAATCAGCCACCAACCTGCGGAATTTTTCCTGAGTATAATCTCTCCCATTAATTAATGCTCCTCCAGGATTTGAAACTAATAATTCTCCATTAATTACCACCGAATTGACCATATTCGGCCACCAAGAATAACCGCTATATCCAAACATAGCTGGCACCTGAATTATCTGGTCATCACTGAGATTAAATTCCTGTTTTAACTTCTCAATTAATGGGTTTAATTTTTCCCTTTGTAAATAGAGATTATGCTGAATTAACTTAGGATTTTTCAACGCTGCTCGCACCGTTGTTTGAGTGCTTAAACCACGATTTATAGCAGCTTGACCATAGCCTTCTTCATTTAATTCTTCTAATAATTGTACCCCTGCTTCTGGACTCACAATTAACATTAAAGGTTTGCCAAATTTACTAGGAATAAAACTGATAATTTCATCTACATGACGAATCATTAACCAAGAAGTATCAATATCCACTGGCGGACCCTGAATTTTTTGTGCTTTGATAAAATCAATAATATCAGGATTCATACCCACTTCACCCGCTTTACCATAATAAACTCTTCCCATAGGATATCCCGACAAAGGTGGCGTAACTTCTAGATTTCCATAAGCATCCGCCCACCTATTTAGAGGATCAAGTTCTCTAGGTTTACCGACTTCAAACCAGCCGAAATTGTCTTTGAGAAGACTGCGAGAATATTGGTCGTTTTCCCCAGAGCGGTTAGCTTTAAGAGCAACATTCATGTTACGGGTTTTACCTTGACTGGGAAACTGCACATAACCTATTTCTTGAGTGTCTTGCATCCAGGTAGTGCCACCAGGATTAATTTTCGCTGTTGCACCTGTTTTTTCAATAATTTCTCTGATTTTATTGATAAACTCTTCATTAGCCAAACCTCGATCGCTAACGTGAAGTTCTTTAACTGGAGCAGTATTAGGAGACATTAACCAAGGAACTACACCTATTTGAATACTATCAGAAGCAATTTGTCTACCATTTTTTTCAGCGATAGCTTTCAAATTAACTACTCCTTTCCAGTCGCGATCGGCAAATTGTTTAGCTTCTACACCTAATATTATTTTCTCCCTGGATATTAAAGCTTCAGTACCAGAAATGTCTACTGGTTGCCATCCAGATTCTGTTTTTTGGAATACATTAATATAGTTAGTAACATCTGTGTCTGTAGAAATGTAGATTTGAGCATCCCTATAGTTTTCTGCCAATTGAATATTGACAATAGCTAAATCTTCTGTATCACTTTCACCATTAACATCCCGATCTCGCCAGTCTGGGATTAGATCGCCATTATCATCATCATTATTAAACAACATCAACGCACCTTCTGATAAAGACCATTTTTCTCTACCTGACTTATCAGCTTCATCCACTTCCCCATCTCTGTTAGTATCACCATAAATTGTGAAACCAGGAGATAAACTATATGCAATGAGTGGATAATTTGTTGTTTGGGTATTTGTCTTGTTTTCTGTATTTTCTGTCCATCGTCTTGCTGCTATTACTTTTTCATAACAAGCAACTGCTAAATACCCCTGGTATTCTATCATTTTTTCGATCGCTCGATCTGTCATCAATGAATCTTGAGGTATTTGACGCAAACTCTCAATTGCATCTAACCAAAGATTTTCTGCTTCTTGCCAAGTTTGATAATTTGCCTGTGTTTTTTTTCCTTTTGCTACCGCATTAGTTGCTATGCTCAGTGCTTGCTTCCAACTTTGGGCAGCTTTTTCTTCTTTAATAATTTTTGCTTCTATACTGCGAAAGTTTTTCAGGCTTTTTTCATATTGTTGTAGTTGGAATTGGTATTGCCAAGGTTCTCTTACTTCTTGGAGGTTTGGCATTTTAGAGACTTTATCAAGTTCTACTTTTAGCTGGTCTCTAATCTGGTAAAGTTCTGGTAGTGAACTTACTTTTTTGGGAATTTTGATATTGTTGTTTATCGACTTGATACTTTCTAGCACAGAAACTTCTGAGTTTGCTTGATCAGGAAGTGAAGGTTGTGCTACTGCTTGAGGCACAATAGGTATCCAAATAATTCCTACTAATGCCCCAACAGTATTGACTAGACCTATTTTAACGTATCGCATCCAACCCATGGTATACATCCTCGATATATACTTTGAATTTTACCTGATTTCTGCCAACTCATGCCATTTCACGGTGGCTTTTGGCATTGCCGCCTCCAGTGATCACGTGTTCTGGACCGATCTCGAACAGAAAGTCATCTTCCGGCACCCTCTCAATGGGCAAAGTGCCCCGGAAAAGCTCATCGATCCTCAGGTTGCCCTGGGCGCCTCCACCTACAATCCCTACGGAATCGCCGTCTCGT
>NZ_JAAHGT010000022.1 GCF_010672385.1 Okeania sp. SIO2F4 | reverse complement strand
TCAAACATTATGTTAAAGAGGTTTTTGGATTATTATTCACATGGAATCAAAACTTAGCAACGGGGGATACTAGAAAAGGGGTGAAACTCAGTGATGGTAGTCAGGTAACTGTAAGTAGTTGGGAGGCTTCTTATGCTATATCCGAGACTTTCCGTACTAGCTTTTTAAAAGCGATCGCCGATCTGACTCCTGATGAAGTTTTTTCAGGTAAAGCTCAGTCTATCTTAACCTTTCAACATATTTCTGATCCTACAGTCGTAGACCGAGGTAAGTGGAAATTAGATTTAGTTGCTAACTTATTGATAATCACATCTAAGCATCCTGAAGGGATAATCATACCTTTTAATAAGGTGGTCATTATTGAAGCAATAGAAGTTACAGATGACCCTATACCAGAAGCAACCTCAGCCATACAAAAAGCTGTCTATAACGTCAAAGAAAAAGGTTTGCAGATAATAGAAATACGCGATTTAGAGATAGAAAGATGAAGTTATATAGTAATACAAAACAATCAAATAATGGCAAGGAATCTGTGGAGAAGCAAGAAGATTCCGCCTTAGTCAATGTAGATGAAATAGTAGGAGTAGAACAAAATACTGTAGAAAAAGAAGACGACGATGATGATGACTTACTAGGTGAAATAGATTTTGCTGAGAATGAAAAAACTAAAAAGAGAAAAAGTATTGCTATTAGCAAGATTCTCGTTATCGTTGGGGGAACAGGAGTTTTTGCTGCTTTTGCTTATTTAATGTTTGGAGGGATGAAAGGGGTAAACAATGCTAAAAAGTATGTAACTCCAAATCAGGTAAAAGAGCAAAAAGTAGACCCTTTGGAGCAAGCCGAAAAAAACCGAATTGAAAGGGAAGGAGAATTACAAACCGAACTGGCATTAGGAACTCAGCAACGGGAATTGTCTGAAAAACAGAAGATGACTACCAAAGTTGCCGAGAAGATAGAAAAACCTGAAGATAATAATACCAATAAGGAGGTTCCAGAAAAACCGCAAAAGAAATCAGCATCTAGCAAGAGTAATAAACCTCGTCAGACTTCTTCAACAACAACTTCTAATACTTCAAGCCCAAGACGACGACAATATCGTTCTGCACCACCACCCGTTCAAAAATCACGTCCTGTTATACAGTCTCCACCACCCGTTCAAAAACCAACTCCTGTTATACAGCCACCACCACCCGTTCAAAAACCAAGTCCTGTTATACAGTCTCCACCACCACCCATTCAAAAACCAAGTCCTGTTATACAGTCTCCACCACCCGATCCACAAGTAGAAATGGCAAAAGCAATGAGCTATGGGAATTATGGGCAAATGGATTACAGTGATATTAGTTTAGCTCCGACACCGGAGCCACAAGTCACAGCTCAAGTTGAGGAAACTTTAGCAAATAACGAGCCAACTATTGCACCCGGACAAATGGTAGAGGGGATTTTAAATACTCCTATTTTTTGGGTAGAAGATTTAAAGCTCAAAGCACAACCTCAAAGATTTGCCATAGAGTTATCACAACCATTATTAGATTCTGAGGGTGAAATTTTTATTCCTGAAAAAAGTCTACTTGTTGCCAAACTCAAAAATACTTCCCAAAGTGGGATGGTAATTTTAGAGATTAATGGGGCAGTGACTCCATTAAGAGAAATGGTAGAAATTTCACCCGAAACGGTAACTGTGATGAGTAGCACTGGAAGTCCCCTAATTGCAGAAAGTCAACGTCAGCGTGGAGGGAAACAAAATTTGAAGTTATCTGTTTTGGCAGGTTTATCAAAAATTGGTCAACTCTTGAATAGAGCAGATAGCACTACTAGATATTCTGGTTTTGGTGGAGTTTCAAGTCATTCTAAAAATGGAGATGCAAATATTTTGGGAGGGATATTGGAAGGTGCTTTTGGTGAATTACATCGTCAAGCAGTTCAGGTTTCCTCTGAGGAGTTAGAAGAAATTTTAGAGCGTCCTTACATTTGGGTAATTCCTGAAGGCGAGGTAGTACAGGTATTTGTAAATAATTCGGGTTGGTGAAAAATGTTAACTTTGTTGAAAAAATTTATTTTGATGGGCAGTATTAGTTTAGTTGCAACTCTAGGAATAGGGATAAAACCTGCTAATTCTCAAGCGGTGCGTAATATTTCTATAGGTGTGGCGCGTGGCGATGTAGATGGAGGAGCAACTGTTACAGTTTGGCCAGGGCATGGATTGAATTTAGATTTTTCTCTTACTGGTGAAATTATTCGGAAAGTTTGGCTCGACGATCCTAGTAAAGTAATTGCAGATTTTGATGGCAATATTAGTGGTGGTGGAGCTAGAATTATTCACTTGCGCCGAATTACACCTATCAAAATTCCAGAATTACCAAGCACTTCGTCTACTCTGCTGACTATTGTTACTGAGGGGAGAGGTGGTACAACAAATCTCTACAGTTTCAAAATTAATTATGGTAATGGCACTCCTGAATACACTACTGTCAGAATTAATGATACTCCTGTTATTATTGCTCAACCACCACCGACGGATACTTCTGAAACTTCTTCTACGGTTATTGCTCCCCTACTATCAAAGTCGGATAAGTCTCCAATTATTTTTGATATGGGAGAAACTCAGTTAAATTCAAATCATATCAGTATGGGGTTATCGCGTCAGTGTTGGAATGGGTTAATGCCTTTATCTTCTTGGAATTATGGTAAAGCTAAAAATTTTCTGACTTTAATTAATCGAGGTTTTTCTGCTGATGATGCTTTGCAACAGTCTGGAATAACTGAATCTATCCTAATTCGGCTTTCAAAAATTGGTGAAAATTGTCAAATAATTAATAATTAATAATTAATAATTGCTTCTCAATGTAAGATTCAGCCATTAGCTTCATGGAAATTAAGTTATATCAATGTATAAAAAGACTTAATTGTTATTCTCAAGTTCAAGACCAAGTGTATCTGAAAATTTTAGCTATTCATAGTAAATGTGTTTTTGTCTATTCACGAAAAAAAAGATGAATTATTACTTCTCAATTGTTAATCATTTACTATGATATTTTCAACAATCAGTTATCAAATTATCATCTTATAATCATTTCATTTTTTGTCATTTTTTACAGGTAATATTTCCCCGAAAGTCAAGTTCCATGATCCAAATTAATTACACATCCTATTGACTCCCTATTGCCTGTAGCAATAGTGCCTCTCTAAGAATTTCCTAAAAGCACAACTACTTAATTATTAATAATGAAACTACAAATAGCTATTTTATTAACCGTCACTACCAGTGCTTATATAAATGCCCCAATACTAAACAAACAAAACAAAATAATAAAACAAAATAACACTGCTATCTTGGAGCAAGAAACAACACAAACTTCCTCAGAAAATCATTCACAATTTTACGTTCCCTATCAAATAGGCACTAATGTACTTGAAGGAAAAATACCTGCATGGGAACTAATTACTTTTGAAAGTTTACCACCATTCTTAACTGCTGGAAGTTGGCAAAGTTCGGAATCTCTAGATAATTTGGCTGGCTATTCTTTATCCTTGGAATGGGAAAAGGGTCAAAATATAGCATCTGTTCTAACTTTAGGAGATTTTCAGAGTAGTTTCAAACTTCACTTACTCTCACTCAATTCAATCTTTGTACCTTTAAGTATTAAACCTGAATCTTTAAAACTGGCAGATTTTCCATTACTGAAAAATTTAGATTTAGGAGAATTAGTTGAAGCTATACCCGATTTAAAAATTAAAAAATTAGAAGCGAGAATGCTAACGCAACGCTCCGCGAACGCTCCTGTAGCTGACCTAATAAAAACTGTTAAAGGTTCAGAAGTAATAGGTAAAACTATCGGTCAAGTTTTAGAGCAAGATAAATCTTTGAAAAAGTTGAAATTATCTCAAATTCAACTATCTAAATATCCGATAACTTCAATCCCTAGATTAGATTCTACTCCCCTAAAATTTTTCCCCGGTTGGCAGTCTGTAGTTTTAACAGATATTCCTTATCTGAAAAAGTTACCTTTCAGTTTTTTCCCTAATCCCCCTACAAATGAAGGATTTTTTGCGTTAGTTAAATCAATTAATTTAATAGATAAAGCTTCAAATATTTCCTCAGTATCAGGTGGTAAAAATGATGGATTTGAGCAAAATTGTTTGTCTCCATGTCAAGTAATTTCTTTGGGAGGTTCTGAATTTTTGTCTAGTCGTAGTTGGGTTGAATCTGAACAAAAAGTTAGGGGAGGAAAGGGATTCTTAGCAGTAGCTTCTGGAGGTCTTGAATCTACTGGTCGTCATCCTTATTCGGATGCTTTTAAAGTTGTTTTGCAGCCTATTGATAGAGTTAATGTCAAGATTAATCTTTACTTTAGGAGAGAAAATTCTGAAGTAGGTAAGTCTCCATATTTTATCGGTCCGATTAGTTTAGGAACTGTTTATGTAGGAGAGACAGTTTTTTTGGGTAGGGTAGAATCCGATTTTCAGTCTGCCAAGAAAATACTTAATTCTCCGCGTTTTGATGAGTTGGAAGAGTTGGATTTTTTAGCATTACAAAAAGCTTATGAAAAAGTATTAGGAAAATTCTCTCTTTATTCTGATTTAAGTCCTGTAGTTCAATCTAGCAATAGCACTTCTGGCAGATTACTAGGTAAATATAGATTTTGGTCAAGAATGCCTGAAGTTAGGGAACGTATTTACTCTAAAAATGGAGCTAATTTTCTCAAGGAATTAGAGTCGGGAAAGACTACTTCTATTTCCCAATTTCTAGTTTTCTTTTCTCCTGAACAACAAGACTTTTTATTTGCTTCTCAGCAATTAGAATTATTTGATTTAGCTAGGGAACAAATTGACCCGACTACGGGGAAAAATTTTCAAGGTGATAGAGCAATAGAGCGTGTTGCTCAAATGTATTTAGGTGGTATTGGAACTCCTATAGATTCATCTTATTTTAAGCTGGAAGCTGAAAAAATTGCTCTTAATTATAGTAATTACCAAAAAGAGTGAGGTCATTTCAGTTATCAGTTATCAGTTATCAGTCAACCTCCGAGTTTAGTCGGAGGCTTGAAATACTGAATCGGATATTTGTTTCATACCCTTAAAAGGGGAGGCTTTTGACCTCATTTTTTGGTAAAAAATTAAAGTATATTTTTAATCTTTGACTGAAAATGTATAGTTACTATTTGCGTAAAACATTCACTCTTAAAGAACTTATTTCTCTTTGATTAATCTCCTATATATTCATCTTATTAAAGGTTGGAGGCGGAATAAATTGCACTCAAATATAACAAGGTTGTTTAGCAGAGAACAACTTATTTATCTCGGAACATTCGGTACTTTAGTATTAGTCACTATTGGATGTCTCTCTCTCTTAAAAGTTACTCTAAACAAACATAGTAATTTCTCTGAACCTAAGTGGAAAACAGCAACATTTCTACCTGATTCTTTGAAGAAAAAATTCAAGAGTGACGAACTGGATAATTCACGAAATTGGGGTACTTTCTTTCAAGAAGTAGTTGCGACAAAAGTAGAAGTTAATGGTCATTCTTTATTTATTATTGATACTTCTATTAATAAATCTGACCAGAATCCTTTATGTGGCATAAAAGGATGTTTAATTACCGCTTATATCAACAATGACGGCAAGTGGCTACAAGTTCTTAATGGCTATTTCCAACCCTTTAGCTTGACAGATAAACCTAATCTAGAATTGCAAAACGTTTTCTCAAGTATGCCCTGCGTCAACATAACAGAAATTGAAAATACTAAAACTTACTGCTACGACAACCAGGAAAAGAAATATTTTCGTAAGCATTCAGCTGCCAGCTAGCCTCCTGCGGAGGAACTGCCTCTTACAGAGGAGCTAACGCTAACGTTAACAGCTATTAGCTATTAATTCATTGCCTGATAAGCAGGAATTAGTTTTCAAGAAGAATTCAAAGTTTATGTTTGCTCCGCATTCCGCAGGAAAGAATAAAGACCATTAGCTAACCGAAGAAAGTTATTACTTTAAAAAGCTGAATGCTGAATGCTAATAGCTGAATGCTTACATATTTTATAAGGTGAAAAAATGACAAATACAGAAACAAAATCATCCGTGGGAATGCCGAATTTATCTCTAGATAAAACGATAGATTTTGTGACTTCGGATACGGGATTAATTTTATTTGGATGTGCTGCAGCAATGATTGCTATGAAGCTGCTCGAAGACCCAGGAAAGGATCAAATAGCACGCTCTAGATGGGGTGGTAATGCTGAAAAAAAGGCAGCTAAAAAAATTGCTTTGAAGGAGATGGAAGAGCGCCGGAAGAATAAGGTATCACTTTATATTGGTGCTAACCCTAAAGAAGCTCAACTTTATGTCACTTCTGCCGAAAGGGGTACTGCTGTAATAGGTGGCCCAGGGTCTGGTAAAACTGCCTCCTGTATAAATCCTTTAGTAATGAGCGCGATCGACCAAACTCTTCCAATAGTTCTTTATGATTTTAAATACCCTCAGCAAACTTCAGAGATTATTGGTGTAGCAGCACAAGCTGGTTATAAAGTGAAAATTTTCGCCCCCGGTTTTGCAGAGAGCGAAGTTATCAATCCTTTAGATTTCCTTAGAGATGAAAGTGATGCCACTATGGCGAGGGAAATTGCCAGTGTAATGAACCGCAACCTGGCCCTTGCTTCTAATAGTAGTGAGGATAAATTTTTCAGTGAAGCGGGCGACCAATTGGTAACTGCTCTAATGATGTTGGCCAAAAGTTGTGAAGACCCCGATTTATTAACAATACAAGCTCTACTGACTTTGGATGAATTGCCCAAGCGACTTCAAGCAGCAGCAGCAGTTAACAAGTTAAATCCCTGGGTAGAATTAGCTTTTTCACAATTATTTCAGGTGGCGGGTAGTGAAAAAACTGTGGCGGGTATTATCGCCACCGCCAGTAAATTATTTACTCGATTTTTAGCTCCAGAACTTATTAGTTGTTTTGTTGGTAAAACATCGATTTGTTTCAAGAAAAAATCTCAAAACCAATCGGAATTTGAGCAAGGAAGGAGAACTAATGAGTATGAATTAAAAGAAAAAGAGCTGTTAATATTTGGATTAAATAGGGAAAAAAGAGAGGCTACATCTCCTCTAATTGCTTCAATGTTACACATGATAATCAACAAGAATGTAGTAGTTAATCGGACTTGTGGATTAGCATTATTCATTGATGAATTGCCCACTTTATTTCTGCCAAATATAACTAATTGGCTCAATGAAAATAGAAGTGATGGCCTGTTGACAACTTTAGGTTTTCAAAACATTGGGCAACTGGAAAAAGCTTATAGTAAAGAAATAAGTAGAGCTATATTAGGCGGTACTGCCACTAAATTTTACTTTAATCCTCAAGATAGCGATAGTGCCGAATTTTACGCCAAATATTTAGGGGAAGAAACTATTACTATTAAAAGTAAATCTAAAACTACTGGAAAAAGCGGGGCTTCTAATAATATATCCGACCATAAATACAAGATTTATTTGGTAGAACCAGCAGAATTTAATCGCTTTCCTCCTGGTAAATGTGTGTATATTAATCCTGGTTATAAACGGAAGAATGAAGGGTCTGTTCCTATTAGTGCTTTCTTAAAATTAGATAGGGCAGCAGCAAGTGAATTAAGTGAGGCAATATGGCCTAAGCTTAGAAAAAAACTAACTGAAAAAACCAAGCAAAAATCCGAATTCGATGAAATAAGAAAACAACAAGTCGAGAAAAGACTTGCGTATGTAAAGGAAAAGTTTCCGTTGCCCGATGATTCCGATATACCTCCCAATAACGTTAAGTCTAGCCTACATAAAGAGAACGGTTTACAGTCTGCTTTAGATGATGCTGCTGAAAAGGCTTTTGGTAGCAAAAAAAATTGAATTGGTGTTTTAGCTGAAGTCCGCAGTTTCTCTGCAAGAGGTTAGCTAGATGCTGGCAAGCGGAGCATTCCGGAACAGAAAAGCTGATAGCTAGTTAATTATTAATTGTTAATTGTTGAACATGGTTGTTCCTGTACTAGAAAATGACGCAAAAAGTATGACCTCTATCAGTGAAGATGGAGTTGATACTACCTTGAAAGTTATTGATGAAGTTGTCGATATCTTAGGTAAAATTGAGCTGAATTTTGATTTTAATCCTACCCGTCGGCAAATGGAAAAGATGCAGGCGGATTATTTTGGCGACTACAAAGATTCTCGCATCTCCTTGATTAAAGCTGGTGAAGAATACAATAATACTAAAGAATATTTAAGTTTTGCTAGAGAAGATAGAGATTTTTATAAGCAAAAATATCAATACGCATTAGAAGACAAAACTATAGATGCAGATAATTTAAAAAAAATCAGAGAACAATCGATATCTGCTCAAAATAATTATCTTAAATCAAGGAAGAATTATACGCAGGAGAGAAATGATTTTTCTCAAAGTAAAGTAAATTACTATGAGGCAGCTAGTGATTATTATGAATCAAAATTGTATCCAAAGCAAGCTTGGAAAAAGTATCAGGAAAACCTCAAAAAAGAAAGTGGCAGTAACATCTCACCTGAATTAGAATCTCTTAAAGATGAAGTTAATTTAGACGACTTAGGTAATGAAGAATTAAGAGAACAATTAGAAGAATTTGACAGGAGATTATTTCATCTTATTAATGAAAAACAGGGAGAGGCAGAAGCACAACAAATAGCTAAAAATACTGTAGAAAAAGTAAACCAAAAAAATAATAATAAAAGCACGACAAAACCAAACGAAGTTGATATTAACGATCGAGATTTAAACGATACTTACCAGCAAGTTTACCAAATAATTAATGACGTACAAAAACAGGAGGAAGATGTGGAATTGATAGGTATAAATCTAGATGAAGGTAGCATACTTCCCGACCCATGGGAAGAAGAGAAGACCGTGCCTACTAATGGAAAAACTGTTAGTCATTCTGAAGATTTGAATACTCCCTATATAGAACATCATTCTTACGAAATGGATGAAGGGACTTATAAGGGTGGTAAAAACAATAATTATGAAGTTAAAACAGAAAATTTAGATGTAGAAACAAGCGTAAGGGAAGAAGTTTCTCTTCCAAATAATCAAGACAATCAAATAATTAATCAGGGAACCGATAAGGTTTTGGAGGTATTAGAAACTAATCGCTACGAAACTGATAATTCTGTTTTGGAAAGAAATGGCTCCGGAGGTGTATCTATATGGACTAAGGAGAATGATGGTTCTGAAATATTAGAATTTCATTCCGATGCAGAAGGCAACATTTCTTCAAGTTTAAGTGAGGAAAAAACTCAACAGTTTGTTGAATTTTACCAGGAAAAATTAGACTTAAATTTATCCAACACCCCTGATATTAATTATCAAAAAGCTGAGGATAAATTTATTGATAATGGATTAGATATGTATTTAACTGAGAAACAAACTAATCGGTATGAAACTAACAATTACACTATTGAAAGGAATGATGAGGGGGGATTAGATATTAAGGATAAATTAGGCGATCGCGGAACTATATTTCATTCAGATGGAGAAGGAAATATTGAGAATAAAATGCTATTACAAGAGTCGGAAGATTTTACTAATTTCGCGGTTCAAGTTGAAGATTATGCTGATAATAAAATTAAGGATGCTGTAGATAAGTTTATGAAAGCACAAAATGTAGATTCTTACGAGACAGCTTCTTTTGACTTCCATAAAAGTTTGTCAGGTTTGGAAATAATTAATAAAGATGGTAGTTCAGAACTTACGCACGAACAGACTAAGCAGCTATTGGAGTTTAGCAACAAAATTAACCAGGTCTTTGCTAATAATGAAATAGCTACAGCTACAGTAGGAAAAATTAAGGAAGAGACAGAAGAACAGGAGCGTTAAGTTAGATGAAAAAGCCGAATTCACAGCAACTACAAAATAATTAATAATTAATAGTTAATAATTAATAATTAATAATTAAGAGTTGATAGTCAATAATTATTCATTCGACAATTCAGCTTGCTCGCTTCGCTCGAAGTCAGAAATCAGAAGTCAGAAGTCAGAAGTTTCGGAACAAAATTTACCGAGAAATTGTGGGCTAAAGCCTCCCCTTTTAAGGGAAAAAAAGAAAAAATTTTTCTTTTGAGTCAATCCTCTTCTTTTCAAGAAGAGGTAATAATTAATAATTAATTGTTGAAGAAACTATCCCACAGAAGTAAAAATCAAAAAAGGTGAATTTATATTTGATTTTAGGGCGGTAATTTTCTGATTAATTTTTTACTTCTGACTTCTGACTTCACACTTCTGACTTCGAGCAAAACCCCGCTATAAATTTTATTTTAGCGGTCTTCAATTAGTGGCTTTTTCTCAATTTCCCACTATATTGATACTTCTGACTTTCCTGCAGAATGCGGAGCTAACACACTTCTGACTTCATGAATAGCCTCCCCCCTTTGTCATTAATAATTCATAATTAATAATTCATAATTAAAAAGCGCACATCTACTCAGAAACTCTCTGATTAATTATCAATGCAACCATGAGTGATAATTATTAATTATTAATTGTTCATTGTTAATTATTAATTGTATCGGCTGTCGCAAACAAGTCTATTGTTAATTGCTTAAAAATAGTGATCGGAGGGAATTCTTAGTAGCAAATAGTCAAGAAATTGCATCTAATTTGAATGTAGAATAAACAAAAAAAATTTTCTACTTCAGTAATAATATTTCTAAATCCATAAATAAACAAGAACAGCAAGGAGTAGAACGTTAATATGTGGAAAAATATCTTAATGACATTATTTATGGCAGTAATGATAGAGATGCCAGTCAAAGCCGATGAAATCCCTACTGCCATTAATCAAGATGGGGCAGTCGTACTAGATTTGCCTAATATAAATCTAAGTGATTTGCCTGGTATAGAATCGAGTGGCGGTTTTCAACTACCCCCTGAAATTATCGACCAATTAGGTTTCGATCCTTCCCGTGAATGGGGAGAAGGTACTTCTATAGGTAATATTTTACAATTAGGAGATTTACAAAATATAGGTAATAAAAGTTTGTGGAATCTGAATCAAATGGGAGGATTAAGCCCTAAAAATACTCCATTAAGTTCTATAGAATTATTTCAAAATCAAGGGTTAAAAGATTTTGTTAATTCCGTTCCCGGACTTAAAAATAAGAAGCTAAATCAAGTTCCTGTATTAAAGGAATTAATTGGGCAATACGAAGTTTTAGGGCCTTTAGATGGTGAAAAAAAACTTAAATATTTTATCAATAAACCTAATCTAACAAACATTCAAATAGGAGAAATTGACTTAAGCAAATATTCGGTAACTAGCATTCCTAATTTGGCAAATACCCCTTTATCTGAGTTTAAAGGATGGGAAAATACACCCCTAAGTTCTATTCCAGCTTTAGAGGAAATACCATTACCTAACCTGTTTGAAATTCCTTTTTCTGTTGCCGGAATGGTAGCTATGCACGACGTAACTTACGGTTATAAAGAACATAGGTTTACCCCAACAAAACGCTCAATTACTGGCAGTAAAGAAGTAGGTTTTAACTATCAGTGCGTTCAAGAAACTGGTTGTGCTTATTTAGAACTTGTTCCTCCCGGTACTTTGGGTGTTATTGATGATGTTTCGGGATTACATGGTGCTCAGTGGATTAAGGGTGGTAAGGATGATGGAGGCCAAATGGTGCCTGGTGGTGAGGGGGTTTTGGGTGAAATGTTTGATGGAGAAGAACCGACGGGTAGACATCCTTTTGGGGATTTGTTTAAGGTGGTTTTGACTGATACTGTTGAGAGTGAGGGAGAGGGAAAATTTGGCTTATATTTTCGGGTTTGTTTAAAATACGGGTTTGTTGATTTAGGTTGTACTCCTTATGTTATTGGTCCTATTCCTTGGTTTAGTTCTAAGGAAAAGGATATGATTTTTTTGGGTTTGTAACAATGGGACTTACACAATTTTTAAGTCTAAAAATCAGATAAATGCTTTCCAATATAATATCCTATCACAAGTGAAATCAGTCCTAAAAACAAACCGAGAAGAAGTCTAGATATCAATTCAAATAAAGTTAATTCATGTATGGTTGTAATAAATTTCTCTACCATCTCTATCTCCACATAAATTTTGCTTAGGACTCGTGTCAAAATAACCTGAACAGTTTTTTTGATAGAAGCTATATTTCACAGTTTATCCTAGATAAAATTTGTACAACTTATTTTTATATGGCTCCTTAGTTAATACTATAGCAATGAGCGCTGGTGTATTTAGGTACGAGCGATCGCTCTGGAACTTTATTCTTTGTCGCAACATTTTCGTCTGTGTAATTTGTAGTTCAGCAATTAACTGTTCGTAAATTAATAATTAATAATTACCCCTTCTCAATAATTAACAATTAACAATGAACAATTAATAATTATTGAGATAGGAGTATCAAACAATTAACAATTATCCAGAAACTATCTCCCTAGACACCACCGACTAAATTATTAAGCAGATACACAAAATTAATTACATATTTTTCTCAATTGAAACCTTTTTACTGCAAGGGTGACAGAGAATGAGAGTGGGAAATCAATTCTGTGTAGGTGCTTAATTATTAATTATTAATTATTAATTAAAAGGGGAGGCTTTTAACCTTAATTGTTGAATGAATAATTAATTATTGACTATCAATTATTAATTATTAACTATTAATTATTAATTATTCGGTAAAGTTATCCAACTGAAATGCGAGCGCTTTCATCAAATCTCCGGTACTATGAAGTAATCAGTATTTAACGATTTTTTGAAAATATGGACTACGAGTGTCCCGAAGTAATTTCTTACCCCAACCGCGTTGATATCCAACCCAATGGTTGGAATATTGGCTGCTTCTGGCTAGCTGAAGGAGAAGACTTAGAATGCGAGTTGGAAGGTAGTGAGTTATCAGCCTATCAAGATGCCATGTTTACTGAAATTTCATTTGACAAAAAGCTTGTCCTTGTTGTGGAAAAAGGTGGAAAAGAGTTTATGTCATGTTTGGATCAATTCAATATCGATTACCCTAAGTTCTTCTTTCACTTATCGGAGAAACTACCATTCTTACCAGACAATTATACAGACGATATTGTCGGTTGGGAAATATCCAAACATTTAGCCAACACAAAGCATCTATTTGAAATTGCCGATATTACCGACCCACCTTTTTAACTTATGTCTAAGCCAGTAATAGCAATAATTCCACAAACCGAGCGAGTCCTGATCGGCAATGATAAGCAGGAAGAAGCTTATCGATACTCCGATCCAAAACTAGCCGACCTTCTACAAGAGCCGTCAACAGTCAAAGTCTTTGCAGACGCTGTTGAGGGGCAAGCTAGACTGGGAAAAAACGGTTTAGAGGTTGAAGGACAAATTTTTGATATTAAATTAGCCGATAGCCTATTGACAGCAGGCTTGAATATTGATAATTCTCTCCCTTCTATTGCACAGAGAAATCTCAACAAATTAATATCTGAGCCAACCACTCAAGATTTACTCTCGCTTAGGGAAAATCTAAGGCCAAACTTGGCTGACGAAAAATTGATTGAGGTAGCTAAGGTTGAATTTGACGCTACGAGAGCTACAGCACAAATGAGTCAGAATGGAGTACGGTTAGATACTTCTTGGCTTAAAGAAAAACAACTTGAGTTAAGGGAGGAGAGAAAAGAAGTAGATTCCCTAGTTAAAGAGTGGTTAGTCGAGAAAAATCCCACTCAAGAAGAAGCTATTTTATCAGCAGACTTAACTTCAACCAAACTTGCTGATAAAAGTCAGACTGTAAGTTGGTTTAATCAAGGTGGAATTCCGCTTAAAAACTTTAACAAAGATGATATCCAAAGTTTAGCAACTGAACACCCTATTCTAGATAAATTCTTAAGATTACGTTCTATTGACGACCAGATTGGTAATAAAGGTATTCAAGGATTATTGAATGCTGCCGATCGAGACAATAAAATTTATCCGACGTGGCATCAAAACTCCGCAGTAACAGGTCGGATGTCCGCTACTAATCCAGCTATCCAAAATATAACAGGTGATTTGAAGCGTGCGGTTATCCCCGAACAAAAAGATGGAGAAGAAAGACGAGTCTTCGTCCGTGCCGACTACTCTCAACAAGAGTTGCGGATTTTGGCTCAGGTAAGTAGCGATCGCAATCTAACTCAAGTATATCAAGAAGGTCGCGATGCACATAAATCAACAGCTTCCTTGATGACTGGTAAACCCGAAAAGGAAATAAGCTCTTCGGAGCGACAACGTGCAAAACCTGTAAATTTTGGTAAAATCTATGGTCAATCAGCTCAAGGTTTGCAAGGCTATGCCAAGTCTAGTTATGGCGTGGATTTTTCTCTCTCTGAAGCGCAAAAATTCCAGGCAGCAATGGACAAAGGTTATCCAGGAGTGGCCCAAAACGAACAAAAAATTAGGCGGGAATTTCAACAACAATGGTACAGCAAGTTAAAGTCTGAGGATGTTCCCAATCCTCAAACTAGGACGTTATTAGGCAGAAAACGGGAGTGGGAACCTACACAGAACAGTCGTCCTCCTGTAACAGAAGCGTTAAATGCTCCTATTCAGGGTTCAGGAGCTGATATGAGTAAATCGGCTTTAGCTAAACTGTCACTTAGCTTGAAAAACACAGGTGCTATGATCGCCCTCGTCCGGCACGATGAGATAGTATTGACTGCTCCTGAATCAAAAGCTGTGAGTGTAGGAAAAATTCTAGAGGGTACTATGTTAGATGCTGCTCAAAAAATTACCCCTAACATTCCGGCTGTTGCCGAAGTAAGTATTTGCGATAATTTAGCTGGAGAGCAACTAAGTCAACAGGATTTTGAGAAAAGAGAATATAGGCTTTCCTTTAACTCTCCTTCTGTGTTGGAAAAACCTCTCTCACTTAATAATCTACTTTCTAATAATACTCCTAAATCACATCCTACTATCACGTCTAAGTCACCTGAACTAGCTGGTAATGAGATTAGGAAAAATATACAAAGAGATTTCGATATTCGGGACCATATCAAGTTCAGACACGGACGAGGAGAATGTCCATGCTGTGCTGCGGAAGGCAAGTCTAATAATACCAATTTAAGCATTAGAGAAAATGGGGATTTTTGGTGTTTTAGAGGTAGTGGTGGAGAACCGCCCGGAAAAGATATTGAACAGTTCCATGATGAAAAAGCTATTCGTCGTGCTTTGGGTCTTCCGGCAGTAGGAAAAGTCGAACCCAATCTGGCTATCCGAGAGTTTAACCAGTCTCAGCCCAATCGTCCATCTTCACCTCAAATAAAAATTGCTACAGAGGAACATTTAGCTCAAGCTCAAGACAGATTACTATCTCCGGTAGCTCCTAATGTGCGAGAAACTCAGAAAAAAGCCTTAGAGTATCTAGACAACCGAGGTATATCTCCTGATTTGGCCAAGCGCTACAATATAGGCTTGAATTTTGGTTTCAAAACGAATGATGGTAAAGAGTATCCAGCTTCTATAACGTTTTACCACAGAGATGCAGCGAAGCCAGAAAAACTTTACGCCCGTCGCCGTTATGCTCCTTGGATGGAAGAGTCGGAGCTACCACCGGGAACTCGGTCATGGGGACAATCCGGTGTTCCAGCATCTGTATGGGTAGTACAGCAGCCCGATCTGGAAACTGAAAAAACTTATCTAACTGAAGGACCTTGGGATGCTGTACGATTAGGAGAACTTGTGCGCCTGTCGGGAGAACCTATAGCAGTGGCTTGTACTTCTACGGGAGCTAGAGGTGTTCCTCCTGTCGAACAGCTTCAGGCTATTCCTGGAAAAGAAGTGGTAATCTTTTATGATAGATTCGATCAGCATAATGAAGGACTTCTTGGTGCAGAAAAGATTGCTAATGCCATACGCAGTTTTGGTAAGCAGGCTACTACAGCTTTAGTTCCTCATACTGGAGATATTAAGAAAGGTTGGGATATATCAGATGCCTTGGATGCTGGTTTTGTTCTCAAGGATATTCAGCAAGCTGAAGTTGAAGCAAAAGAAATTCCGGCAAAATTAGCATCTTTAATCGCTGACTATTATGATTTTCTTCCCAGAAAAGATATTCAAGGCAAATACACTCCACAGTGGAATTTATGCGAAAAGTATTTAACATTAACCGATCGAGAAAACAATGAAGTTTTCTCTGCACAGTTATCAAATGGTAGTTGGCAAAATATTAATTCAGTTCTATCTACAGAACAGATGCTCAATCTGAAAAAAGTTTTGCTCAACGACATAAATACAGAAGAATTACAGGCTCAACGTTTTCAGCAGGTACAGCCTGTAGTTGCTGATATTTTAAGATATCATAAATCCCATAGTTTTGAAGGAAAATATTACTCTGCACAATGGGAGCCAAATTTTCAACAACTTAAAGCTTGGAATCTGGGTTCTCGCCAAACTTTTCTCTCTGCACAGTGGAGTCAAGAAGAAGGTTGGCAGGATATCTCTAACCACCCTATCTCCTTTCAAATTGCTCATCACTTTACTGAAAATATTAAACCTGTCCTTGAACAACATCTACAACATCAAAGAGCAGGAATTGAACGTTGACATCCTCATATTTAGTTGACGCAAGGATACCAAGAGTGAAAAATTGGCTCTATATATTTATAGTTAACTGACATAATTGCGCTTTACGTCACTCTACCGATACAGACTTTTCACAACTACATCAAAGATTGGCTAGAAGCACTCATCAAACTGTCAGCTTGCTTGGATTTTACGCTCAATTGATAGATGTAAATAGTGCGACTAAAAAGCCATGGTTGGGATGGATGAAAAGCTGATGAAATCATAGCTATAATTTCAGCTAATCAGTAATTATTGTCTGGTAAATCCTAGTAAAAACTGTTAGAATAAATCGGTATATTTTTAATGTTAATTTACCTATTTATCCCTACTGAATCTTGAGATAATTTTAAGAACCGCGAATTAGCGTTTCATCCCAAAGCAATAGATATCAATCTGATTAAGAAACGCGAATTTGTACAAATGAGTTTTTAAGGAGTAGTATATGGGGGAAATAATTGAAGTATTTGAAGAACAAGAAATTACTATATATGATGATGGAATGTGGGATGCAACATCTATGTGTAAAAAAAAAAGTTTAACAAGAGAATCAATAACTTTCTGAGAATGCAGCAAACCAAAGAATATTTAGAAGAGCTGAAAAAGAAGCATAATTTCTCTGATGATGACTTGGTAAAAGTAGTACAAGGAAAAGGCAAAAACCAAGGTACATGGGTTCACCGCAAGGTAGCTCTCAATCTAGCAGCATGGTTAAATCCAGCTTTTGCCGTATGGGTTTTTGATGTTATAGAGAAATTATTAACTCAGGGTGAGGTCAAACTAAAGGATGAAATAGCAGAATTGCAGAATTGCCTAGATTTATCAGAATATAGGCTAATTGAAAGTCAAGCCGAAGCTGAATATTGGCAAAACGAATACGTTCTATACCGACACGGGCATCACCCGGAATATGAGGAAGTAGGACAATTCCAAGAGGGAGATTTACAATTGGGAGTGCAAAAAGAACATAAGGTAGACTAAGACCACAATCAAACACCGCTACGCTAACTGACTTTTGCCGAGACACGGGCTTCAGCAATTAACAATTATTCAGTCAGTTTGTTTGATTGCTAGATTCTGGGTTAAATCAAATCCAGATTTGGGTCGGATTTTTCTACTGATTACTCAGTAGAAAAAATACTATAATCCTTTGATGGTATAACTTGTAGCGTTTCAATTGTTTGAGTGTTTTGGCCAGGGGATTTGGGTGGGTTGAGGAGCAATTGGCAGATAACCGAATAATTAATAATTAATAGTTAATAATTAATAATTAATAGTTAATAGTAGAAGCGTCAATAATTAATTATTAATTCAACAATTAAGGTTTAAAGCCTCCCTTGGTAATTAATAATTAATCATGAATAATTAATAATGAATATATTTCGAGTGCTAGGGGATTGAGTATATATATTGCTCCTAAGCACCGTGATAGTCATTAATTATTAATTGTTCGCAAGTTAATTGTTAATTATTGAGAAGGGGTAATTATTAATTATTAATTGTTCCGTAGTGTTTTGGGCTGAACAATGCCCGGCATACCAATTGCGTAACCAGTTTGAACGTACAGACATTGTGGGTATCCGGCGATTAGAGGAGTATGCTATGAATCTTGTAGACGTGCCAAATATTCATCCTGTTGAGGCAATTAACGAAGCATTTAGTTTCTGGAAAAATGCTAGGATTTAGCTACAAATATCCCCTAGCATCAGAGTTCGTAGGAAATTAGAGCTAATTCCAAGCCTGATTCAGGGACTTTATATTAATTATCCAGTGATACCTATATCTTTCAAACAATTGAAAGATTAAATAAGGAGTTGCGTAGATTACTCTACGCAACTCCTTATTTAATCTGATAGTTAATTATTAAAAATTTAATGGTAGTTTGATTCTGGTACAGAATCTATCATGCTGATACCACAAGTCTTTCGGGACACCCGGCAAGTATTACCAGTAGGAACTAATTAGAATTCACGCGTCGTTTTCCGGAACACCCTGTAACTACAAATTTACCTTGAACAGGCTACTTTGACGCTGATACTTTTTCTGGATTAATTAATTCTAATAAACCCACAAATCCTACCCAAAACGTATAGACTCCATAAGGAAATGCCTGTTTTCCTTGAAGACACGCATAATATCCTCCTATAATAGCCTCAATACCATGAATCAAAAGAGCAGGACGTTCTACCCAAAAAATCCATTTTTAATGAGGAGAGATTTGCCAATCAGTCAAATAAACGTTAAGATTGGCAAGTTCCCATGCGATAGCACTTGAGATTAAAATGATAGAGATGACTTTAATGCTGGTGAGTCCCCATTGTAAACTTTTTGATGTGTTCATAGTTTTCCCTTGCTTAAGACTAGGATAATGATGATAGTTCCCGGATTTCTCTTTCTTCAGAGATTTTTAGCCAATTTTTTGATAAAATATCTGATAGATACACAACAATTAAAATTGTATCAAACCATTGACTGGGAGAAGGAAGTCACTCGCTTTCAAGCTTTAGGATTGACTTATCCATCTTACTATACATCGGTCAATTTTCACGGCATTAATGGGGATTGAGTAGCAATTGTGAAAGAAACCCCGTTAAGGTATTTACCGTTGGGATTAATAATTAATAGTTAATAATTAATAGTTAATAATTAATAGTAGAAGCGTCAATCTACTATGCTTAGTTGGAGAGTAGGAATTACAGAAGGAACTGGACATTTCTCATGCTTTCCTTAACAGCAGCGGAGCAAGTTCGGCAGCTATATCGCCCATAACTAATTATCTATATAATTATGCCATCAAGTAGCATTCTCACTGCCACAGATGTCCTTAACTTACTTGTCAGTGGGATTGACAAAACTACCTTAGAAACTGAGCTTTCTATATCAGGTTGGACTGCTACTCCCGCTGTCGGTGGTTCAAAAAGTGGAAGCGGTACAATTTGGAGTAGTCCCAACGCCACCTGTAGTGTTAGGATTATGACAAAACCAGATGGTTCGTCATACGCCCGCGTTTATAATGGACCTGGTGGTGGTGCGCCGCGAGAACAACCTTTAAACGCATTAGGTAAACCAGGCGATCGCGCATCAACACATTTTCTTTTAACCTCGTAAACCTTAATATTATGAATTTTACAGAAATTTGGCAACAGTACGATTTTACGGAAGCTGAGTTACTTTCAATGAATTGGCAGCCGACTAACGATTATATACTCAATCTTAACTATTACTGGGAACTCAACTCAAGTGAAGCAGAAGTAGCAACAGTTGACCAACCCCTCAAAGTTACTTTGGTTTCCTGCATTCGTCTTCAAGTAGAATTTTTACCCCAGATATCTCTTTTTGCAGGTGACACTTCTACAAATCCTAAAAATCTAGGCACAATTGTTGGATGGAGGCAAGTTACTCCTTCACCTTGGATAGAAAATCTCGGTCTGTCACCAGAAAATTGGTTACATTTGGAATTTAACATTGGTTCTGTGAATAAAATTGAAGCTCTTTGCCGTTCCCTTACAGTAGAGCAGATTTCCACACAAGAATTGATATTAAGTTATTAGCTAATAATATGAACTACCCCGCCGTGTAGACGGGCGTGGTTTCTGAAACCTCACCCAATGTTTCTACACTTTGAGATTTCGATCGCTTCACTTGCAAGCCAGAACCACTGCCCACCACCACACCACCAGTGGACTGGGGCAAGGGTGAACGCCCGAAAGCTATAAAGTAAAGCACAAATCATTGCTTTGTGTCCAACTCCTGGTTCATTTTTTCTACCTTTTCTTTGTTGTCAGATTTAGATTTAGTACCATCTGGTTTGGGAGCTTTCATAAAATTAGGAAATTCGAGGGTAGGTTCTCCTAGTAATTCCATAAACCCCCATTGTTCTCTATCTGGTAAAAATCTAGCCTTTATTTCTACAAAGTAGCGATCGCCCTGTTGATCTTTATCCAATCTAGGATTAAATCTAAAAGGTTTAACTGGAGAATCTTTCCACAATATGGGTATATGATTAGCTCTCAAGATATTTTTAGTCCTCTGCTCAAATTTTCTCACAATTTTTTTTAAGGTATTTGTTTTGTTACGATGAACAGAAATTACAGCCCCACGATAAACTCCTATTTGTTGATAAATACCACAGAGTTTAAATTCGTTCACCTTTAATTCGTAACGTGATTCTTGTATTCCGGCTACTAAAGTAAAACTTATTTTTGGTGGTAAAGTACCTTCTTTTGGTTGTGGATAATGTACCAAGTTCGGATAAACTAAAAGTTGTTGTGTTTGATCGGGATTATAGGTGGCTTTAACAAAATCTAGAACTCTCTTTTTATTGATAATTAATTTATATATTTTATCTCCGACTACAACATTATAATATTTGTCATTGTCTTCAAATCTTTTGACGATTTTTCCTTCAATAATGCCTAAGCCTTGAAAGATTTTATTAGAGGTTTTAGGTTCGGATTTATCCTTTGCTATTGATTCTGATTCTGATAATAGTGAAGTAGATTCTACTAGAGTTTTTTGTTCTTGTTTAGGTTGAATTACTGGAGTATTTTGGGGTTCTGGTAATGGTTCAGATTCGGCTTGAATTGGTGGAGTATTTGGGGGTTCAGATAATGGGGAAGTGGAAATTGCCGGGGTAGGTTTTGGTTCTAATTTTTGTGTAGTTTCAGGTAATAATTTAGACTTTGATTTGGCAGCAAGTAAACTTTCAGTAGTAGATTTTGGTTCTGGCTCTATTGACTTAACAATTTTCTGAATTTCTAGTTTTTGTGAAGTTTTTTGTGTAGACTTCTGTTTCTTAAGTGCCTCTTCTAGTTGCCCTTGTAAATTCTTTAAAATTTCTGAAAAAGTTTTCTTCTGCACAGGATTTTGAGCCTGTTTAATTAACCCCTGAATTTTGATAATATTTTGTTTAATTTCTTTGATACTTGCTGCCATAATTTATCTAGATTTACTGAGATATCTATTATAACTTTAGCTCTGGGAGCTTGTGGTACTCTTAAGAGTAAATATTCCCCATCAATTAATTATTAATTGTTGAATAGTGACATTTTATTCACAATAATTCCCCATTGAAGTGAACTAGGTACAATTATAAACTTGAGTAGGAAAAGATTCACGTCCCGAAACCTGACCAGAGCTTACATGAATACTAACCCACATTCCGCACTTCAGAATGTAGTACGAAAAGATACATGAACGATAATCAAAATTTTAGCCAACAAATTAATAGATAGAACATAAAAAAGTGAGTGGCACAACTATTGTTGGTGAACCAGGGAGTTCTGTTGGCAGCAGAAAATACAGGAGCAACTACACTCCCATTGACAGCATCAATCAATTTTTTTCAATTCAAGTATTGCGATCGCGGAAAGTTGCGTCAGCAGCATCGCTTATCTGCAGCGTATCACAGATAATATTTTTGACAACAAGAGGGTAAAAACTGTAAAATCAAGCTCCGTTATTCTGTGAGATTAACTACTTTTTGAGATTGATTTATTGTCAACAAATGCACTCCTTGAAAGCATTGAAATATCCATCTTAATGTGGGAGTATTTGTAGGCTTTCCTAACTGGTTTTTGAGGAGATTACTGGTTCTTTTTAAAGTATTTCTTAGCTCTCTTTGGCCGAGATTATATACTAATAAACACAGTGACAGAACAAACAGTATTGTTTCAACTCTTTGAGGTTTTTCCACAAAAAAACTATCGGCAAAGAATTGGGGGTCTTTCAGGAATCTAAAGCCTCTCTCACAAGCCTGTTGATTTTTATAGTTCCAAAGTATTTCTGGACTTTTAATTTCGGAAGAGGACTCAATATTTGTCGCCAGAATGAATCGGCCAGCCACTAAAGTTCTTCTTTCTATCTCTGAGACTTTTTGTTGAATTTCTATTTGATGATGATAAACTATAGACTGTTTATTTAATATCTTTTCCCTAATTTCTCTAGACTCTAAACTCCATAATTTCAGTTTTTTGTTGATAGATTTTAAGTAATTTTGAGCTTGGATAACTGTATCAAATCCAGTTGTTTATAATTTTTTTACTAGCTTTAATGCCATCTTTTTTTCTTGGCCTAAAACTAGAGAAGCTGTAATTTAGTGCCAACTCACCTGTAATGTTCTCCCACAGAGGGATTTAGCCATTGAACAGGGGTATAAATTTGCTGAATAATACATATATATTACAACTATGCTACTGAAAAACTCATTTTCCGACAGCACAGTAGAATACCTACTCTATTGCTACAGTCCAATTTCATTACTAAATCCCTAAATTATATATATTTCGTGACAACTAAATTAAACTTATTACTCAACTTTTAGTTAAAATATTTAAAGCTTTATGTGCAACTTCTTCAGCGCGAAGAGAAGTAACTTTTTGATACCGTAATGTAGTTTGAATATGCTCGTGACCCATTAATGCTCGCAGTTCCTCAATCCCCATTAAACCAACTCTTTCAGTGGCAAAAGTGTGCCGGAGGTCATGCAAGCGGACTCCCTTGAGAATATTGCTTTGAGCAATCAAATCACTCCAAATACCATGAACTCTACTATAGCTAAGGCGTGTAACTTCTTTAGTCAAAGGATTTTGGGCAGTAAACAGTGCCTTCACAGTCGCATCTCGATAAAAATCAACGTAAAATAATAACGCTTGTTCAGCATCTTCACTATAGAAACACCAGCGTTGCTTGTTCCCTTTACCAACAACCTGAAATTTTCTTGCACTCATATCAACCTGTTCTAAATTCAAAGCCAAAAGTTCACCAATTCTAGCTCCAGTACGGTGTAATAATCTTACAATAGCGTGCATCCTAGCATCTGGAGCAACTAGCGAATAAAGCACATCCAATTGTTCAGGATTCAAATAACGAATTCGTTGGTCTGTAGTGTGTTCTCCCTGTTCTTTTTGTGGTTTACGCAACTTCAAACCCACAATAGGATTGGTAATAAGATAACCCTCTTGTACAGCAAAATTAAACAAAGCTTGAATGATAGCTTGATGACGATGGTGAGTAGAAACAGACAAATGTTTTAAACCATCCAAGTAATCAGACAGCAGTTGACGACTAACAATTTCGACAGGTAAACGACCATACTTTGCTAGTAATGACATCAAAGTAAATTCATAAGACTGCTGTGTACTTAAACTTAGTCCAGGACGCTCTAAAAACTTTGTAGCCAATTGAGCTAAAGTTATTGTCATAAAAAGTGATAATTTCTGAATACTGAATTAACACTTATAGAACTCAAAGATGTAGACTAAAATTCAGCCTTTTTTTACATATTGTTATGTATACTATTGACCAACAAAAATTACCCCAGTCAGGTGAAACATTAGCTCAATACATCTACCGACTGCGAACAGATGCTAAACTATCACAACAAAAATTAGCAGAGAAAGCAGGAATTCATCTGCAAAGCTTAGGCAAACTGGAGCGAGGTAAAACCAGTAGAATTAATCAAACAACCAAAACAGGTTTAGCAACAGCACTATCAATTCCCACTGAGTATTTAGATGCTGTTTGCTATGGATTACCTGTTTCTCTCATAGAAACCCCAAAATTTTGTCCCAATTGCTGGACTCCAGGCGAAGAACCAGACCCTGCATGGACTTTACATCGAGCTAAATATTGTCTAATCTGTGGTAGTAGTCTGCGCTCTACTTGTAGTAACTGTGGCCAATCATTGGCCTCATTCACACACAAATTCTGTCCACATTGTGGAAGTTCCTATAAACAGTTAACCGTAACTAAAAAGCGGTAAAATTGTGTCTTACTATGAGTTCTAATAACATCCTAAAAGGACCGAATTTATCTATTAACCGAACTAGGGAAAAAGTATATTAATAAATATAAGTAATTCACACGGAAATTGAAGCAAAATTGGGAACTGAACGAACTAATTGAAGAGTGGACTTTACTTCCACAAGAAAGAGAGTTATTAAAGAATAAGATTGGTGTAAATCGTCTGATATTTGCAGTTTTACTCAAGTCTTTTCAATATACTCATAAGTTTCCAGATTTACCAAAAGATATTCCCTTCAATGTAATTGAATATCTGGCATCTCAAGTAAATATATCAGCTTCTGAATATCAGAATCATCAATGGCAAAAACGCTCAATAATGCGTTTTCGTGGTGAAATTCGTGACTATTTAGGCATCAAAAAAGCTACAGTTAAAGAACTTAAAGAAATGGCTGATTGGCTCCGAACAGAGGTTTTGTTTACTGAGTCGAGTTTTGAACATCTTTTAGTCGCTGTTGAACAAAGATTTTTCCAATTACAAATAGAACGGCCTACTGATGAGAGAATAGAACGCTTAATCCGTTCTGCTTGTCGTCAATTTGAAGATAATTTATTTCAGAATATCTACAATAATTTAAGTCAAGTAACTAGAAATAATATTGATAGTTTGATTGAAACAAGCTCCGGAGATAATAAACAGGAATTATCTTGGAAACCATCTTTATTTAGTTATCTCAACTCTGAACCAGGACGTGCAAGTTTAGACAGTTTCCTTCAAGAAATTGAGAAGTTAGAATATCTGCGAACTATTCAAATTCCAGAAAATTTATTTAACAATATTTCTCCCAAAGTATTACAAACTTATGCGAGTCGAGCAGCAACAGAACATCCACGAGAATTACGTTGGCATCCTGAACCAATTCGCTACACTTTGGTTGCAGCATTCTGTTGGTTAAGACTGAGAGAAGTTACTGATAATTTAGTAGATTTGTTAATCAGAATTATACATGGAATTAGTAGAAGAGCAGAAAAAAAGGTTGATACTGAACTAATTAAAGATTTTAAAAAAGTAGGTGGAAAAACTAATCTACTTTATCAAATAGCTAATGTTAGTTTAGAGAATCCTGATGGTGCTGTTAAAGAAGTTATCTATCCTGTTGTAAGTGAAAAAACTCTTAGGGATTTAGTCAAAGAATTTAAGTCTTCAGGTACAGTTTATCATCAAAAAGTACATACAATTATTCGTTCTTCTTACAGTCGTCATTATCGTCGGTTAGTACCTAAGTTATTATCAGTGTTGGAGTTTCGCTCTAATAATGAAATTCATCAACCAGTTATTAAAGCTTTAGAATTACTCAAAAAATCTTGGGAAACTACGCAAAGATATTATCCTCTTAATGATGAAATACCTATAGATGGTGTACTCAAAGTTGGCTGGCAAGAATGGATGATTGAAAAAGATAGTAAAGGTAATGAGAGGATTAATCGTATTAATTATGAAATTAGTGTACTGACTGCCCTTAGAGAAAGATTAAGATGTAAGGAAATTTGGGTAGTAGGTGCTAATCGTTATAGAAATCCAGAAGAGGATTTACCTGTTGATTTTGAAGCACATAGAGAAACTTACTATCAAGCTTTAAAATTGCCAATAGATCTAGAGAGTTTTATTACTCCTTTAAAGAAGGCTATGTCTGAAGGTTTAGCTACTTTAAATGATGGACTATTAAATAATAAAAAGGTAAAAATTTTACAGAAACACAATGGTTGGATTCGTGTTTCACCTCTAGAAAAACAATCAGAACCTGTCAATATTCTGAGACTAAAAACTGAATTGGTACAGAAATGGCCAATGACGAGCTTGTTGGATGTGTTGAAAGAGGCTGATTTGAGAGTTGGTTTTACTGATAGTTTTAAAAGTCTTGCTAGTCGAGAAGCTCTTAACAAAGATGTTTTACGGAAGCGATTATTACTTTGTTTATATGGGTTGGGTACTAATACAGGATTGAAACGGGTGAGTGATGGTACGCCAGATGTAGATTACCATGAGCTTTCTTATATTAAGCGACGTTTTATTCATAAGGATGCTTTAAGAGAGGCTATTGCTTCTGTTGCTAATGCCATATTTAGGATTAGAAATCCTCAGATTTGGGGTGAAGGGACTACGACTTGTGCGAGTGATTCCAGGAAGTTTGGAGCTTGGGACCAGAATTTAATGACGGAATGGCATATACGCTATGGTGGTAGAGGTGTGATGATTTACTGGCACGTTGAGAAAAAATCCACCTGCATTTATTCTCAATTGAAAACTTGTTCTTCAAGTGAGGTGGCAGCAATGATTGAGGGTGTACTGCGCCATGATACGGAAATGACGGTGAAGAAAAATTTTGTGGATACTCATGGACAAAGTGAGGTAGCTTTTGCTTTTTGTCATTTGTTGGGTTTTGAGTTGATGCCAAGATTGAAAAATATTGGTAGACAGAAATTATATCGTCCTGAAAGTGGGGTGTCTGAAAGTTATTCACATCTATTGCCTATTTTGACTCGTCCAATTAATTGGGATTTAATTCGTCAGCAATATGAGCAAATGGTGAAGTATACTACTGCTTTGAGGTTGGGTATTGCTGAACCGGAAGCGATATTACGTCGTTTTACTCGCGCTAATCTTAAACATCCTACTTATCAAGCTTTGGGTGAGTTGGGGAAGGTGATTAAAACGATTTTTTTGTGTCAATATTTGCATTCTGAGGAGTTGCGTAGGGAAATTAATGCGGGTTTGAATGTAGTGGAAAATTGGAATAGCACTAATAATTTTATTTTCTATGGTTATAGTGGGGAAATGGCTACTAATCAGCCTTCGGAACAGTTGTTGGCGGTTTTGTCTCTACATCTATTACAGGTTTGTTTAATTTATATCAACACTTTGATGTTGCAACAAGTTCTCTCTTCACCCAGTTGGGAAGGTAAGTTGACTCAGACTGATCGACGTGCTTTAACTCCTTTGATTTATAGTCATATCAATCCTTATGGTACTTTTGAGTTGGATTTGGCGAAGCGATTGAAGATTGAAGTCGGAGAGAGGGTGGGGTGAAGGATTTTGGTTGGCTAAAGTTATCTCCTAGACGGCATTACAGGTGAGTTGGCACTAAATTACAGCTTCTCTAGTTTTAGGCCTTCTTGTTCAATTTTTGAATCTAACTTCTGGACATCACTTTTTTTACGGGGTTCACTTTCCACAATTAACCATCTTTGTTTGACACCAGCATAAGTGACTTCTTGCTCCAACCATTTATATCCTTTTTCTTGAAGCACCCTGATTATTTCTTGAATTTCTGGATCTGTTGAAGAGGGAATTTTTACTTTTTTCAGGTCTAATTCAATTACTTCTTTAGCTTTTTTTAAAGTCATTGGAACTCTAGTTACCCATTTTAAATTAGAGATTAATTTCAGATTTTCTTGGCTATATAGGGCACTATCACAGACCATAATACTATCTAGTTTGATCTGTTTTTTGACCTCGGTTAAAATTTGTCCAAATACTGCTTTATCTGATTCATTCCCATCCGCAGCTCTCATAAACAATGGTATTCCACTATCACTACTAACAACTAAATCTAATACACATTGTTTTAAATCTGGCCGATGGTCACGAGAGTATCCCTTTGTAATTAATATTGGTTTTTGTTCATAATTTTCTGTAGATTCAATTTGATTATATTCTCCATGTACATGAAATGATGTTGAATCTAAGTGAGCATATTTCGTCTCTATTTTGAATTTTTTAATAATTAGTAATCCTATTTCTATAAATAAATTCGTTAACCCTAAATCATAAATTGCATCCATCACTCTACCGATTTTATCATCATTTAAATATTCACTATTTATACCTACACCTAATAATTTTTCTACAGCCTTGTCTTCAAAGAAATGACTAAATAAATATAACGGACGTGATACCATTCCTAATCCGTTGAGAATTAAAGCTTTAATTACTTGTCCAGATGTAATTTTTTCTCTATTATCTACTCCCAATTTTTGGTTAATTATTTCTACAATTTTTATCTCATCAATTAGTCCCGCAACTATTCCTAAATGGTCAAGATTTTTAATTGTTATTTCTTCCATCTACTGACATTTTTTGATACTAAATAATAACGCAATCATAAAGTTTATGATCTCACTTGCAGCTACTAAACGTCATAAGTAATTATACTCAATTCAATAGATGGTTTTTCTGTAACCTATCGTAATTCAAATTGAAGTGCGGAATGTGGGATACTAACTATTTCCATTACAATAGATTCTTTTAGCCAAAGTTGAATCTATCACAAAAGGATTTTCATTGCCCTGATATGTAGCAATTAAATGAGAACGAATCATCTCTGTATCATCAACAGGGTCAGCAATATTCCACTGACAAAGTATTTCTTTTTGCTCTGGAAAAAAGTTAGAATCTTTAGCATTAGCTTGCTCTCTATATACCGTGTAGAAATAAAACATTGCACGAGCTACATCACCCTTTTTCTTTTCTCTTGGTTCAAATTCACTTCCAGTTAAAGATTCACTATAATTATCAATTTCTGTAATGGGTTGTTCTAGTAAAATTTGATTATTTATCCACCATTTATCCGTTAATGAATCATTAATTTCTGCAAAAGGATTATTGCTCCGTTGACTATTTACCCGTTCATAAGCAGGAAAAAGACTATGCAAATCACTCTTAGCAGAACCTATTGCTCCCTTACTTTGAGGATAAATATGCTCGGCATTAATATGATTTTGATATGCTGTCTTTCTAGGAGTAGATGAATTGGGGTCTAAATCAATACTATAGCCAGTGTATATGCCCTGAACTACACCATCATGGTTATCAATTTTTGTATACATAATATCTCTAGCCATGTCATAACTAAAAGTTTTCTTTGGAGCATATTCTTTAGCTACTTTGTTCAATAGTTCTATACCATTAACATCTGGCATAATTGATTCTAGTTGACTACTTTCTAAGTTAAAAGCTATTCCATTAGATGAAAAGTTAACTAGAAAAAAGCAACTTAAACAGACACATAATAAGATTTTTTTAACTAATTGCATAAGTATTTTTTTCTCTTTTACACAAATAAATTTTCACGCTCCTAAAATTCTAACTTCTGCACAGCTCGAAACGAAGCGTCTCGGAACTCCGCCGATCATAACGAAGCAGTAGTCACACCAGCTAACTTCTGGAAAATCACCGAATAATTAATAATTAATAATGAACAATTAATAATTGAAAAACATCTTGCTAGCAAGATACTGTCTTATCAACAAGCACCTACACAGAATTGATTACCTACTCTAATTCTCTGTAACTCTTGCAGTAAAAAGGTTTCAATTTTGGAAAATGTGTAATTAATTTTGTGTACCTGCTTATTAATGCTCCGAATAGCGATAATTGTTAATTATTAATAATTAATTGTTAATTGCTGAAAATATCTACTTGAGCATCCAAGAACTCACAACACTCGTGTCCAGTATTAGGACACACCCATAGCGCATCTGTACTTGGCCACTTTTAGCCAGAGAACAAACATAATAGTCCACAGACAATTTCTGTGATTACCGAATAATTATTAATTATTAATTGCTTAAAGCCATCTGCCTCAATTAATCAAACAAAAGTCTCTTCACCAACATACTCACTTCAACTATTTTTTTTAGCTATCCAGTTGCTCAAAAAACGTTTTTTCGTGTATTGTAGACTGTTAAGTATGATAATGCGTTTTTCCGTACTTAAATATTATGTCTGATATTGTTGTTCAATCTTCTCTACCTCTGGCCTCTCACTCTGACTTGTTGGAGGAATTATTGGCTGACAAGCGTAGTCCTAATACTCGTCATGCTTATGCTAAGGATTTGAAAAGCTTTTTTCAATTTCTGGCGGGTTCTGACCCGACTCCGGAGTTGGTACAGCAGTTTTTGAATTTGGAGAGAATGGAGGCGATCGCTTGGGTGATGAAGTATCGGCAACATCTTTATGGTCGTGGGTTGAAGAGTGCTACGGTTAATCGTCGAATATCTGCGATAAAGTCTTTGGTGAATTATGCTCGGAAAGTGGGGCAATGTAATTTTACTTTGTCTGATATTCAGAGCGATAAGGTTCGGCCTTATCGAGATACGACTGGCATTCCTGCTGCTGAATATAAGAAGATTTTGGCTGTGCCGGATCGTTCTTGTTTTGGGGGGAAGAGAGATTATGCTATTCTGAGGTTATTATGGGATAATGCTTTGCGCCGTTCGGAAGTGTCGAAGTTGGATATATCAGATGTTGATTTGAGTGGACGTGCGTTGTGGGTGTTGAGTAAGGGTTGGGGGGATGAAAAGCAGCGGGTGAGTTTGACTCTTAAAAGTGTGGAGGCGTTGCAGGATTGGTTGATGGCTCGGAAGGAGTGGGATATTAATCAACCTTTGTTTATTCGACTTGACCATTCTACTTGGGGAAAAAGGTTGGGAGACCATGCTATTTATATGATGGTACGACGGTTGGCAACGGAGGCGGGTATTGAGAAGTTGATGAGTCCCCATAGGGTGAGGCATAGTAGTATTACGACGGCTTTGGATAAGACTAATGGGGATGTGAGAAGGGTGCAGAAGTTATCTCGTCATTCTAATTTGAATACTTTGCTGATTTACGACGATAATCGTCAGGATTTACAGAAGGAAATTTCTGATATTTTGTCTATGGAAGTTTGATTAACAATTAATAATTAATAATTAATAATTATTGCTTGCTGGAACATTAAAAATTGAGCATATTATACTTATTAATCAGCGAAAAATTCAGGTGACAACTCTATCCTTAGTTGTGCTAATGGCTGTCGCCCTACAGGGATAAAAAAAATCATTTTCAACAATTCCTTTATTATAGAAGAGGTAATTATTAATTATCGCTCACCTAATAATTAATAATTGGACAAATCAGGTTTTCAGCCTCCCCTTTTAATTAATAATTGAGTTGGTGGTTTTGAGGGAGATAGTTTCTGAATAATTGTTAATTATTTAAGAAGGGGTAATTATTAATTATTAATGCTCCATTCAGCAATTAATAATTAATAAGAGAATATTTTCCTAAATATACACTCTTCAATTATTCAAGGGTAGACTATCTCACTAGCTTTATGCTTTACCTAATTAATTATTAATTAATTAGGTAAAGCATAATCCTTGACAACAGCCTAATCGGCTGATAAAGTTGCTAAGAGCAACTAGCACCTCAATTTCACAATTTGGTAGTCTCTTGCCTATTTTTCCTAGACAAAAGTTATAGTTTCCTTTTATACAACCAAATACTAAGTTTCATCAATACCTCTACCAACATCCGATTGAATCCTGGTGTTGTTGAATCTATTAAATAGACCTCTTGCAAAAGTTTTTCGTGATACAATAGAAAGTTATTCTTTTTTGGGCTTTGCTCCGCAGCAACTATCATAAAACAGCGATCGCTAATCGTCAAAAAATAATTAAGTAGCCGTGTAAAAATAACTTGAACAATTTAAGCTATTGTTCTCGGCTTAATCATATAATTCTATTCACCATGAAAAAAGTCTGGCTCAATTTTATTAGGGTTCAAAAACTTTATTCTTTTTCTTCTGTTTTCCCCTCATAAACTTCAACAATATCTAACCCAACTTTATAAACAATATCCATTAATTCTTTTGGTTTTACTACTTTGATATGACCGCAAAATGGAATAACCCAACTTAAAAAACTTACATCTTTTAAACTCCAACGAGGTAACTTTACTTCAAACCGATGGGGAAAATGTTCATCTTTTGTACCAGGCAAACAGAAAACTTTTTTATACTCTTCATCCTTGACAAAACTACTACCTTTAGGAGGAGGTGACATTTTCAAATTTCTGGATGGAAACCGTTTAGTTTTTTCACAGGCAAACTTAAATTTTTCTTCATTAAACCACAATTCAACTGTTACTATTACTTCCTTTTTCTCTGAGGAGTTATTACTCAAAAATTTATTTTGGTCTTCAGCAGAATAACCTAAAAATATCCCAAAACTAGCATCTAAAAGTTTTTGTAACTTTTGTAAATGTGAGTGCTGTTCTTTCTGAGAACGAGACTGGCCTAAATATTGATTAATATATAACCTATCTAAACGTTCAAACCGTAACAAACCATCATCAGAACCTCCCTCACATTCAAAACCTAAATACCAGGCATCATTGAAAAATACTATCTGCAATAACCAAGCAGCAAATGTTCCTTCAGCATCTCCAGTAAATTTTCCTTTACCTTGGAAGCGCCCTAACTCAACTAATTTTCCATTAATAATAATATCTTCTACTACTTCGAGTTTCCGAGATAATACATTTTTAGAGAGCAATTCTAAGTCTATCATTGATTGATGGGCGATCGCTCTGACTGGATAAGGTTTTTCTGTTTCTATTTTAGAATAACCTATCCGCTGGCGAAGCTTTTCGTAAGTAGAGAAAGTTATGGGATCTTCCATACTTTTAACTTGCGCCTGCAATATATTCTGTAAATGTTTTAATTCAGACTGGGATAAAATTCCTGTACCTGCAAAATAACCTTGTCGCATGGGAAAATCTGGTAATATTTGATATGGTTTGAGAATATTTTCTACATCTTTACGAAATTGGTCTCGACAGTCTCCTCCCATTCCTGGTTGTTGGGATAGGGTTTCTGCAAAAACGTCTAAACTTTTTTTATTGCCGTTTGGAAGAAATGGTTGGTTTAATATCAGACGAATGGCAGTCATTAACCGTTTAAATGGAGCTACATCTGAGTAGGGATGGGGAACGATGTGTCTGTCTGGGTTGTTTTCTTTTATCCACCTCCCATCACCAGGTTTTATCCCCCTCCCGTCGCCCTTTGAAAGAGGGAAGCTAGAGCTAGATGTTGCCTTTCCCTCTTTCTCCCCCTGCAAAAGGTTTTCTTTTCCCTCCTTACAAAGAGGAGTTTGAGGGGATAAAGTTAGGAGGGATATTTCGTCATCTAATATTGCAGCATCAACAGTTTGCCCCTCTGCTACGATGCCGTTACTTTCTAACCAAGCTAAGTCCGTGGCGATCGCTTCTCTGTCGGCATAAATTTCTCCTTTTAATTTAGCCATGACTGCTACTATTTCTGCTAAAGCGTCGGGAAATTCTGGTAGTTCGTTAAATAGGTTGGTTAGTACATCGGGTGTGGTTTCTTGTAAATTACCGAGACCGGGATATTGAATGAATAGGGAGATTAAATGTATCAGGCGATCGAAGTCTAGAAGTCGGGAGTAGGAATGAAATTCTAGGGAGGAGGAGCGGTTTTTGCGGTTAATATTGCTGCGGGTGAGGGAGTCGATTTTTTGCTGTATTGTTTTGTGGTTGAATGTGCCAATTTTAATTGTCTGTACTGCTGCAAAGCCTTCTGCTACTAAAGGCGGAAAGTTTTTCAGGGATTGAAACATTTTTTCGATGATGTTTTCTGGTACTTGACGGGTGCGTTGTTTATTCCATTTTAGGCAGATGGGGAGGGGGGTTTTCAGATGCCATGCTATCCAGTCACAGTTTTGTTGGGGTAGTTTTTGTAGTAGTGCCATGCGGTAGGGGCGTTGGGCGTTGGTGGCATCGTAGATGACGGGGATGCCTGCGGTGATGCTTTCTGAGATTTGAGTTAGGAGGATGGTTTCTATGTCTTGCCAATTTCCTTGGATGGTTTCGTTGCCATAGAGTTGAGCGCGTATTGCATCTGTGGAGACGGTGGTGTAGTTGTCTTGGGTTGAGAGTTGGGTGGCAAAGGTGGATTTGCCTGATGCTGGGGTGCCGATAAGGAAGTGACAGATTAAGGGTTTGTTCATTTGTGGTGTTTCTGATTGAATCTATGGTTAAGTTTTGCAGTGTGAAATTTGGGGTGATTAACTGTTGAATGAAAATTGTATAAAGTAGTTGCTATTTGTAGAAAAGTGTTGTAATATTAAACAGGTACAGGACTTAAAATGAATTATAGCGGGTGAATGCGACTTGTTGACAGACATATTATTAACCGAACACATAACTTTTGGCGGGTGTGTGATGAGTTAGCCTTTAAATCAAAAAACTTGTACAACTTGGCTAACTATTATTGTCGTCAGCATTTTTTCAAGTGTGGAAAAAGTCTAGATTTAACTAAACTGTACCACACCACCAAAGATAGGGATGCCTATAGAGCATTACCAACTAAAGTATCAAAACAAATAATAAAATGCTTGGTTGCAACTTGGCGTGGTTATTTTCAGGCTATAAAAGAATGGTCAAAACATCCACAAAAGTTTTTAGGCAAACCCAAAATACCAAAGTATAAAAATAAAACTCAAGGTAGGAATGTAGTTATATACTCAAAAGAATCAGTCTACAAAGCCCCTCTAAAAGATGGTATTTGTCACTTATCAATGAGTGAAATCAAAATACCTGTAGTTGTGGATACTGTCATCGAAGTCAGGATAGTACCTGCTACGAGCTGCTATATAATTGAAGTAGTGTATGAAAAAATGAATCAGCCACAAATACACTCAACATATGTAGCCGGAATAGACTTAGGAATTGACAGATTAGTAGCTCTATCTACAAATAAGCCTGGTGTTAAGCCTATGCTTGTTAACGGGAAGCCACTAAAAAGTGTTAATCAGCTTTACAACAAGCGTAAAGCGAAGTACCAAAGTCATCTCAAAGGCAACAGAAAAACTAGCCGTAAGATAGAAGCGTTAACCTATCACCGAAATCGTTTTGTGGAGAATTATTTGCATAACACCAGTTTCTTAGTGGCCCTTGTATTTAACCACAAATAATATTGGTACTGTAGTCATAGGAAAAAATGATAACTGGAAACAAAGTGCAAATATGGGCAAAAAAAACAACCAAAATTTTACCCAAATACCACATGATAAGTTAGTCAAGCAAATTACTTACAAATGTCAGCTAGCAGGAATCAAGGTGATTGAAACAGAGGAAAGCTATACAAGCAAAACATCTGCCCTTGATCTAGAGCCACCAATAAAACATGAAACTTATAGGGGTAAACGAGTCAAACGTGGTTTATTCAGGAGTGGAACTGGTAAAGTGATTAATGCTGACATTAATGGCAGTCTTCAAATTTAAGACAAGAAATTCCCAGAGGCATTTACTGGCGAGGGAATAGTGAGCTGCGCCGAGAGCGCCAGTGTTGGTTAATCCAATATCAAGATAAAAGCTGTCACGATTTTCTACAGTTTTTTTTCGTACGGTGAAGCACTAGAGGAAAGTATATACTTCAGGCGGCTAAGAGAACTAGCCGTTTCCATTAATTCCGCTTCAAACGAAGCACTAGAGTTATCTGAATGAGGATAAGATTAATGACTAAGGAATTGTGTTTCCATTAATTCCGCTTCAAACGAAGCACTAGAGTATACTCTATATTTGGAGAGAAACAAATGGCTACTATTGTTTCCATTAATTCCGCTTCAAACGAAGCACTAGAGCCAAAAAGCAAGAAGAAAATCTTCAATTAGAGCTTTTTGTTTCCATTAATTCCGCTTCAAACGAAGCACTAGAGGTAAATTTGTATTGCCAGGTGCTAACAATGAATAGTATTGAAAGTTTCCATTAATTCCGCTTCAAACGAAGCACTAGAGTAGGTCAGGTAAACCTGTACTTATTATACTAAATTGATGTTTCCATTAATTCCGCTTCAAACGAAGCACTAGAGACATATGACAGAACTGGTAATTGTGACGATGCTTCTGTTTCCATTAATTCCGCTTCAAACGAAGCACTAGAGCATGGTCCAATTCAAATTTTCGATCATACCAAAACTAAGGAATCGTTTCCATTAATTCCGCTTCAAACGAAGCACTAGAGAATTAGATAAAGTTCAAATGGAAGCTAACAAATATAAAGATGTTTCCATTAATTCCGCTTCAAACGAAGCACTAGAGTCTTGCGTTTTTTGTGCATACTTATCCTCTGCAATGTTTCCATTAATTCCGCTTCAAACGAAGCACTAGAGTTAGGTAATTTCTCTCCTCCTTAAGGCTGTGAGATACCTGTTTCCATTAATTCCGCTTCAAACGAAGCACTAGAGTATTTGGTACATTAGGGTGTTCTGTGGCATTAGCAGATGTTTCCATTAATTCCGCTTCAAACGAAGCACTAGAGAAGTTGGCAACCAGACTCCGGAGCCGGAGTTTAAGGGTTTCCATTAATTCCGCTTCAAACGAAGCACTAGAGGCTTTATCAGGTGAAACCCCCAAACCTAAGCCAACACCAAATGGTTTCCATTAATTCCGCTTCAAACGAAGCACTAGAGTATTAGTTTTTGTTGCAACAGTTGTTGCAACAGCTTACTTGTTTCCATTAATTCCGCTTCAAACGAAGCACTAGAGGAATTATTACTTAATATCTGAAAAAAATGACTACTAACAAGTTTCCATTAATTCCGCTTCAAACGAAGCACTAGAGTTTTCTCCGTTTCATTGGAAACACTATTTGCCTTTCTTGTTTCCATTAATTCCGCTTCAAACGAAGCACTAGAGAATACATACCTACAATTAGTTCACTCTTATAAACAAGAAGTGTTTCCATTAATTCCGCTTCAAACGAAGCACTAGAGCAGAAATTAAATGCAAGACATATGACAGAACTGGTAATTGTTTCCATTAATTCCGCTTCAAACGAAGCACTAGAGTCTTACTGGCAACAGCAACCACAGAGGCTCAATGCAGGTTTCCATTAATTCCGCTTCAAACGAAGCACTAGAGGATGAAAGCCATGTAACAGACGCTGGCTGGGCCAGTGTTGTTTCCATTAATTCCGCTTCAAACGAAGCACTAGAGCCGCGGCGGGACAGTGATGATGACGTGCAAGACTGGCTAGTTTCCATTAATTCCGCTTCAAACGAAGCACTAGAGTTGTGTTACTGATCATGGGGTCAGCAACTCCATACTGTTTCCATTAATTCCGCTTCAAACGAAGCACTAGAGACTCAAAGAAGACCGCTTCTATTGCAGAGCCTTCAAGTTTCCATTAATTCCGCTTCAAACGAAGCACTAGAGTGAGTCACCACAATTAAGCCAGTTTATGATAATCATAGACTGGTTTCCATTAATTCCGCTTCAAACGAAGCACTAGAGGTTCAAAAAATTACGACCCCCAAAAGGGGCAACCCGGATAGTTTCCATTAATTCCGCTTCAAACGAAGCACTAGAGCAATGTGATTGTAGAGGATGCAGTCGCAAACGTCTACTTGTTTCCATTAATTCCGCTTCAAACGAAGCACTAGAGTCCTCATGAAGATGAGGTGGATTTTGTAAGAAATCTAGTTTCCATTAATTCCGCTTCAAACGAAGCACTAGAGACAGTTGGCGCAGTAAGGATCGATGAGGGTGTTAACTCGTTTCCATTAATTCCGCTTCAAACGAAGCACTAGAGTTAACACCCTAGGTCTCACTGAACAGAAAAATGTTCTTACTGGTTTCCATTAATTCCGCTTCAAACGAAGCACTAGAGGTCTATATCTATCTTAATTTTAACAGCAGATAATATAGACCGTTTCCATTAATTCCGCTTCAAACGAAGCACTAGAGGCCAATTTAGAGGTTCATGTTTTTGTAACCCATAAACGTTTCCATTAATTCCGCTTCAAACGAAGCACTAGAGTTCTTTTGCTCCAGAATTATTCGCTGCCACCCTCGGTGGTTTCCATTAATTCCGCTTCAAACGAAGCACTAGAGTGTAAAAATTATTTCCATTGCCAAAGACCCTGCATGTTTCCATTAATTCCGCTTCAAACGAAGCACTAGAGACCCAGTTGACCCAGTTGACCCAGTTGACCCAGAATATAGTTTCCATTAATTCCGCTTCAAACGAAGCACTAGAGTGGGGGACAGAACCCCCAGGAAGTGGAACTGTTAGAGATGTTTCCATTAATTCCGCTTCAAACGAAGCACTAGAGTCCTTCGCTCCTATTTACAATTCAGTAAATTAGGACTTATGGTTTCCATTAATTCCGCTTCAAACGAAGCACTAGAGCATATAGGAGTTGAGCGCTTCGAAAGTTTTTCTGCTCAAGATTTTGTTTCCATTAATTCCGCTTCAAACGAAGCACTAGAGAATGGATACGGATCTATTCAGTAGTTTTTGTCAACTTGTTTCCATTAATTCCGCTTCAAACGAAGCACTAGAGCAACTCAGTAAATTAGGACTTACGTATCGAGAGATGCTTTATTGTTTCCATTAATTCCGCTTCAAACGAAGCACTAGAGACAACAGCGCCAAAGAAAATGGGATAGAAAAGATGGAAAAGCCAAAAGTTTCCATTAATTCCGCTTCAAACGAAGCACTAGAGAGTTCAGTTTTAGAACCACGACAGAATAAGGCTTTCAGACCCCCAAATGTACCTACCCCTTTGATTTAAAAATCAAATTGGCAATTTTTGTCAAAATGACGACCCTCAAATCCTCTCCTAGCATAGCATCGACGCAGTTCAACGATATAATCAGCCTTTCAGCGATTCTCCGAGGTGCGTCGATGGGGTATCATGCAAAGATGAAAAACCACCTTCTAACTACCCCTAGAACACCATAAATGACCGAAAACCTTTCACTCTTGATTTGTCGAGGTTCTTTTTACTGTTACTCTTACTTTCTATCTTAACTTTAGAAATACAAATTGTCAACTCTAAATTAATACTTTTTTTTCCCTAGAAAAAACTGGCCATTACGAAATTGTTGCGCGATCGCATCATTTCAATCCTTCATTCATCAACTGAGCGATCGCCCACTCTCTGACAGCAGAATAAATGTAATAGTCAGCTTTTCTACCCACATATTTCTGATATTGGTTAGGCAAGAGCTGGAAATCTGTTTCCAAAATTCGTGTCATTACATTTAAAATTGACTTGGGGGCACAAGCATTTTTAATATCCTCTCGTTCATATTCATTAGCTCTCTGTAGCAGTAACTCTTTTTGAAAATATAAATCTTCCATTAATTTAATAGAAATTCCCTCACCATTATGAATCAATCTATTACGTTTACTACACCAAAAATTTAAGCTATTCAGACATTCTTGAATAGTCAACCAAGAATCATAATGCTTTGAATTTTTACTAATTATACCATCTACAAAATCTCGCTTTTCATAACGATTTCCTTTATCTGGATAATATTTTTTCTGACCTAAATTCTTTGCTATGATTTCCAAAACTTGTTCATAAAAAGAACTGACTCCCACCAAAAAATTAGCCATCTGATTCAATTCATCATAATAATAAATGCGACATTGAGTATAGACATTAAGTAAAAGATTGTAATTCTTATCCTTGACTTGATTAGAAATCCTTCCTGGAATTTGAGCAGAATTATTCTTAACAATCTCATTAGCAGTTTTCCAGTCTAAATTCAAACAATAATTAGCAATTTCTAGCCCTCTAAAAACCTGAGAAATCAAATGATTTATCTGAGAAATCTTAATATCTTCCAAGTGATAATTCAAAAACTTTAAAGTCTCCTGCCATTGCTTAATTAACTGAATAGCTCCATCAAAATCCCATCTTTCCTCCAACAAAATTTTCACATCTTGATACTTCTGATTCCGCATATATCGCCAATAAGAAGTTAACAGACAATCAGAAGGTTCTCCAGCCAAAATTTTAGCAGGAGACAACACAGGGTCAATAAAAATTTGTTTATTAATAGAAGAAGCAAAAGCCTGCATAGAAATAGCAGTTTTCATCTGAGGTGTTCCACCTTTGAGACTGATTAATAATTCACTATCTCTACTAATATATTTAACAAAAACTCCATAATAGTAGTCCAGTAAATTATCTAAATCTACCGCCGGGATATCAGCAGGTATAATCTCAGGAATTAACTGAATATTTTGTTCTTTTTTGAACCACTTTTGCAAAATATCAAACAGATAAATTGAATCTTGGGGATGTGGGTCTTTTTGTTTAGTAACAAAGATATAAATATCTTGAACTTTAAACTTTTCCACAGCAGTTTTAATCACCCCACTAATTCTGCCTGGGCGAATCCGAGGATGCCATTTTTCCTCATCTTGTTGATAAGCATTGAGTAGTTTTTCAGTCAATTCTCGGAAATAAAAAGGAATTTTAGGATTATTTTTATCGACTGCAACATTTAACTCAGGACAAAGAAGTTGAGTAACATATTCCTGTCTTAATTTCTGCTGTTCCCACATAATTTTCTCATCTTCCGTTAAGCCAGAATAATCAAGATTTGGTTCGTTGCGGTCAAAACCTACAGGAATGTAATAATCTTCAATTTTTACCGCTAAATCAGATGTGCCGATATTTGCAATTAGGATAGCCATATTATTGTTTGTTTGTGATTAATATTTAATTTAATCCCCCCCTGCCATGCTTTGAAAGGGGGGAGTTATAGGAGGTTAAATTATTCAATGTATTTAATAGCTTGATGTTAGATTGAAGCTGATAGAAAATTAACTATTAGAAACCTTTTTCAGTCAATTGTTTAACTACCCAGTTTCTGACTTCAGAATAGATATAATAGGGTTTATCTTCGCCAACAAATTTGCTTTTCTGCTCTAAAGATATCAATCCTAAATCACTTTTGAGTATTTGCGGCATTACTTCATCTAAAATCTCTTTAAGAGAACAAATATTGTTGCCTTTATTTTTCTCATCTTCGTAGAACTTTTGCAGTGATTCTTCAGAAATCCCTCCTAAATTTTTAGAAGCTGTATCATCATAGTGAATAAATTGATTTCGTCGTTTACACCAAAGGTTTAATTGATTTAGTGATGGTCTAATACCCCTAATATTTTTAGTACCCTGCCAAGATTCTTTCTCTTTTGAGTTCTTAGTAAAAAGGCTATCTATTACATCTCTCTTCTCATAACGATTCTTCTTTTTCTGAAACTCTTTTTGTTTTGCTTCCGTACCACGATCATCAACTATTCTTTGTAATACAATTTCATAAAAAGAGCTTACACCAACTAAAAAGCTAGCCATTTGCTTTAACTTATAGTGAATGCGACACTGAGTATAAGTATTGAGTAAAATCTCACCAAGCAAATCTTTATCATCATTAATAGTAAGTTCTTTAGTAACTTCTGGAGGTATTTTAAAAGACCTATCTTTTGCTATACCTTTCGCCTTTTCTATGTCTAAACTCCAATAATTATTTCCTATTTCCAAAACCTTAATCACTTGGCCGATTAATTTATTATGAGTCTTTATTTGAGCATCATCTATGTTATTATCTTTTAAAAATATTAGACTCTTTTGCCACTGTTCAAGTAACTGTAAAGCACCATCAAAATCCCACCTGTCTAAAATGACCTTTACATCTTCATATTTCTGGATACTCATGTATTGCCAATAAGAAGTAAATTTACACTCAGAAGGTTTTCCATAAAGTATTTTTTTTAAAGACAAAATAGGTTCAACAAACAATTGTTTTTTTGCCAATGATGCAATTGTTTGCAATCTCAATGCACTTTCCATCTGATTTGTCCCACCTTTAATACTGGCTATAATTATCGAATCACTTTTAGTATTTTTCCTGAAAAGTTTATTTATACTTTCTTCAAAAAATTGATAGTAATAACTGAATAGTTTATCTTGTTCAACTGGTAAAATATTTTGAGGAATTTCTTTCTTTTCCAGTTTCAAATCAGGAATCTCACGCTTAAACCATTTCTGAAAAATGTCATACAAATGAATTGTATCTGTTAGATATCCTTTGTTAAATTTTAGTTTGCCTGTTTTCAGATCAGGAATATATTTAGGTTGGTTTGTGACAAAGAGATATACTTTTTCTATATCAAAAGCACTTTTTGCTTGGTCAATTACTCCCTTAAAACGGTCTAAACTTATTCGATGATGCCATGTTTCTTCATCCTTGTTATATTCCTCTAAAATTCTTTCGGTTAGTTCTCGAAAAGAATATCGATCTATTCCTAATTCCAGACATAGATATTCTCGAATAAAACTTTTTTCTAATTCCTGTTCCCAGGTACTTTTGTCTTCTTCTGTTAAGTCTGAATCGTTAATATTTGGTTCATTACGGTCAAATCCAACAGGAATATAACGGTCTATTTCTTCAATTTTTACTGCTATGTCAGACGTGCCGATGTTGGCAATTACAATCGATTTCTTTTTGCTATCCATATTATTGCTCTTTTATTGATAATTATTAACAAAAATTATAGAGGCCAAACCTGAATAGAATTATCAGGTAAAGCCCGAACAAAATTATCTCGCTGAGGATGATTTGCCCCAAATATTGTTACTACTTGATAGGGATGACCAGAACTAGGAAAAATAGATTTAATAATCACAAAAGAAGGAGTTCCTAATGTTCCTCCCACAAGAGGATTACCAACTTTTTTCCTGTTTTTTCCTTTAAAACTAGGACTGCTGTAAAGTAAATCTAGTGCTTCTCCTAATACAGATTTTTTATATCCTTCTACCGACCAATTATTAACACGCTGAGGATGTTTTTGTTGCACAGAAGGCACTAAAAATATTTTAGCTTTAGAGTTCAATACATCCTGATAACGATTTTCTCCATCACTCAGCTTCATGTTAGTAGAAATGCCACACGGATAAACCTCTATAAATGAATTTATTACAGATTCAAGAAACTTTTGCCATTGGTTTTTATCGAAAGAAAGTTTACACTTATCTAATTCCCAATGACAACCCCTCATTCTCCCATCATTCCAATGCAAAGGCCGTCTTGAACCCCTACCTACTCCCCCAATATTTGATAATAATTTTAAGACATTTTCTACTAACAATAAATGACTCTTAGACTTAGATTCTAGTAAGATAGAACCTTCATAAAAATAAGGTGTTTTGTTAGTAGAAATCTCTTGTAAATTAATTCCTATTCTCACGCTTCCCTCTTTACTCAAAGCACCAAAAAGCTGAGTCTCAAGTTCCTGGCAAGTTTCAACACTATACAAACCTAAAGCAACCGCTCGAAACCAATACCGTAATACTCCTCTAACTGCGGTATGGCGAAACTCTCCCTCTTTGGTATTAGCTCCATACATTCCTTGCGTCCACACTTTAAAACTATGGGATAAGGAATGAGGTAAAGTAGCTTGAGGTTGAGTGCGTCCGTATCCCGCACTAACACGAGAACCTATTCCGGCAGCTAAAGCATTTTTTAACCAAGTTTCCACTGTTTCCAAGTCTTGAGCTTGCTGCTGTCGTTTCCCTCGATGAGTCCGAACTAAACCAATAACTAACTCCGGTTCCTGCATAGAGAGAAGTGGATGGGGTTTAGGATCATACCTAACTCTGTTCTTTTCCCATACCCATTGGGGGTTTGCCATATCTACACTTAAGCAAGGAGCTTTGGGAAAAGCATCTAAAATTTGTATGCAACCCACCCCTTGCTCCAACTCTCCTAACAACCTATTAATCTCACCCTTACTCACACCATGTTGTCTTGCCCATGCTCTAGTAGCTCCCTTGAGACTACCAGCAGGAACGTAAGGTATACCATAAACTGGGTGAAATACGGGTAACAATAGTTCTTGGAAACCACGCATTCCACCAACTCGCAGTCGCCAAGAAAATTTTACCTCTAACGTTCGCCCTTCTTTGGATAGGGTTTTGGTGCGTTCAGTTAAGAAGGAATAAATATCTTCACAGGTTTTATCGGCATTTTTCACTTCTTCTAGTAGTGGCTGTAAACTTTTATCTTTGCCCTTGGCCCTGTCTAGCAGTTTTTTCTTGTCAATAACAAGACTTTGCAAGGGGTTTGTTATGTTTTTTATTGCTATTGGTTTACCAGCTTTAACAATCAACTTTTTCTGCTGCCAGTGGGGATACATTCTAACTAACTTAGCTTGAATTTTACCCCGCTGTTTTCCAACATCTGCTTTCCCCTCTTCAGTAGGATGATAAATTGTTAAATTTTCCCCTATATCTAGCTCTGTTTCCTTCAATAATTCATACATATTTATATTATCTTTCTGCAATTTTTGGAGGAAATATTGCCATTCTTGATTGTTATCCATTATCTGCTTCTCCTAATACTGAATGGGCCCAAAAAGCCCATTCTTTTGCTAACTGAATTGCTAAACGATTTAAAGCTGTATATTTTCTTAAGGGAAGATCGATTAAACTAGCTTCATCATCAATATCAAAATTCATTTCACTAAAACATTGAAGACTCTCTAAGAATTTCTGATATACTTTTCCTTTATACTGAGTGTCTTCTCCTTTTTTAGGATTATTTTCTCCATCTTTATTATCTAAGTCTTTTTTCAGAAATTTCTTAGCATCTCCACTCAGACGATGTAATCCCCAAGTCGAAATATAAGCAGTTAAACCCTGTACTAAAGCACTAGCTTTTTTTCGATAATCTTCTTCTAAGTAATATTTATTTTTTTCATTTTCTGAAGGTAGTTTTATCATTTCCTTTAATGCTTCATAAGCTTCTTTGCTAAAAGTTCGTGAATCTAATTTCTGAACTTGAGCTACTGGATAACTTATTTTTGAAACTATTTGTGGTTGTTGAGTCTGTTTTTTAAGATTAGTACCAGATGGATTTTGACCAGTCTGCTTTTTTTGATTGTATTGCTTGTTTTTACTCATTATTACTCCTGTTAATTAAATTGATTTAACTACTCTCATTTCCTCTGTTATTTGAAAGCAAGAGGATATAAAAAACATCAAAATTTCTACAATTTAATTGTAAATAAATCTGTCCAGCCCCTTCCCAAACCTTCTAAACCGCCAAATTGCAATCTATCATTGAGAATCTCTACAATTTCTTGACGGATATTTGTCGTATCTTGAGGTTCTACTTCTGTTTCACTTTTTTCCTCTTCTATACCCTTATCAACCTTAATTCTATCTTTTAACATAGACTTCATTCCCCAAGGAAAAAACATTATTGCCTCTGGTGGAATAGACTCTTCAGAACGAAAAGAACCTCCTTTGACAGTTTTAGATTCTTCCTTCAATGCCACCCTAACTTCCCGTTGTAAACCAGTTTCTACCAAAGCAATACAATCTTCATTGTTGACAATAATTAATCGACCTGGTATTTGCTGAACTAAACCATTACTATTCAATAATTGCTCAAATTCTTCAGGTATTAAAAGCTCAATTTTTTCAAAATTAGATTGTTTAATTAGAGCAGTTTGCAAATAAATCTCTGGAGCATCAAAAGTTACTATTGCAGATTTTTTACCCAAATTTTCCCGACAACTTACTAGAAAATTATTTAACTGACTATTATTAATCCAGCGATTCCATCTTTCTAACCAAAGAGGACAAGTAATCCAGATTAAATGATAGTTTAAAGAAGCAATAGGAAAAAATAATAATGTCGCTTCAGCAAACCAAACCTCTCCTTCCGTTGGTTGTTTACCATCTTTAATTTTCTGACCGAAAAATGTATCAGCTTCCTTGGGATTCAAATATTCTAATTCCGAACGAATTTTACCCCGCAAAGAAGCAGAAGGTAGATAAGGAAATTCTGTATGAACTTCACGAGCAATACCCATTAAATTTCCTTCTTGAGTGCTACCTCCTGTGTGTAAAGGTGTGATTAAATGAGCATAAGTTAAATAATTTTGACGCTGGTTCATTGTTATCTTTTCCCCCATAATAATTTACCATAATTTAACATCTGAAAAGTCGTCGCCCAATCACTATCCACAGTTGGTATTAACTGCTGTTCGTGCTGTTCATTAAGAAACTCATCCTTAAACACATAAACCGTCGCCGGAGGTACAAACGCCCTTTGAGGTAACAGAGAAAATTCTGCTTCTCCCTTCTCAGTCGCTTTCTTTCCCTCTTCAGCTATCTTACGCTGAATATTAGAAACACCTCCCCACATTAACGGGCGATCGCTCACACAACCTGCCAATTTTTCCTGCCAAGTTTGAGGATAAACCCCATAAATAGGTTCTCCTATTTTTGCTTCAGCTAACCCCGGTGTTAGTAGATAAGCAAAAGAACTTTCACCATTTTGTTGCTGTTCATAATTTTCTAAACCTCTCCAACCTGAAGGCGTATTTATAGGTGTCACCAGAGTGCGATGTCCTTCCCCACCCAAACGGACTACAGTTTCTTCTAACTCTGCACTCAAACTAGCCACAAAATGCCAACCAGACTTCATGCGCGTTGCAACTTCTGTAAAATATCCACTTTCTGCCTTGACTTGACGAGTTCCTACCTGCATATCAATATGTGGTAAAATTTGCACATCCCAAGGATCGTCCTCAAAGTCATTAGGTTTTAGAGAATTTTCTCCCTGTAGATATTTACACAAAGCAGTGGCTTTTATCCAAGGTTGAGGCCGTCCGCAAACAAACTGGTTTTCTAACTCCGGTGGCACCATCGCTGAAATAGACTGGGAATTTTCTAAATGTTTCCATATATTTCCCAGGGTGTCACTAGGAACAAGACGAGTAACATTATCCCAAGTTTTAGCACTATCTTTAAATTTACTCTCATCCTGTTCGTTATCTTCTTCTCGTTTATTTGCTACTGCCAACAAATCTTTGGGAGTAGGCAACCACAAGGTATGAGAACTATCCATTAAAAACGGACCGAGAAATTCTAAATCCCGTTTTGGTTGTTTGGGGTTATAAGTTGGCAGTGCCGTCCGTAATGCTTGAAATACTGTTGATGGTAGGGGAGGAAAAATCCCTTTTGCCCATGATGCTTCCCCAGGAGTGAAGGGTTTTGATTCCCTAAATAATAGCACATCCAAAGGTGTGAGTTTGTACCATTTCATTTTTTATTGTTCTCCTTTACCCAGTTCTCACGTTCACACATCCTGTCTATCCAATATCCGGTAAACTTCAGCAACCTCCCCAAGTCTTCTGGTTGAGTTCCTAAAGCTGGTTTGCCGTCATCGCGAGGAGCCTTAAACGCCCAATATTCCCAAGCATCCAACCATGCTAAAAGTTTTTCCTCACTGCCTACCTCTAACTTTTTACTATCTTCCCGACGGTTAATAATAACCTTGGCAGCTTCACTAAACAATTTTTGGTTTTCTGTCACCAGACAACGCCTTGGTAACTCTTCAGCTAACCTATAAAGTAGAGGACTAAATGCCTCATTGTACTTTTCTATTTCTAGTAAATCATGCCATTGAGATAATAACGTTCCTTTCATCAACGCTTCTAATGTATTACCAGAACCGTATATTACTCGAAAACATAAACCATCTTTATCGGGAATTTTTTTAGCTCGCTCTTTTTCTGCTGTCCATAAACTCTCTAACACAGTTGGCAAAGGAACACTTTTATGAGCAATAACAATACCCATACTCATCGTTGCCCCTTCTCCCATCGTAAAATAGGGACGCTTATCTAAACTAGAATTTTTCACTGTTTCATCTTTGGGAAACCAATAACCTCCTTCACTTTTAAACTCCAAGTCTTCTCCTCCTTGCCAAGCAGCATGGAGCGATCGTAAATATTCTGGCAAGTCTTCTACGGGCAAAACCGCCATTACATCATCGCCTCCACTATAAACTACCCGTCCGCAACATCTTTCCTCAGTCAGATAGGGTACTAGACGGTTAGAAAAATCTAACAGAGCGCGGTTGAGACCTACATGAGTTGCTGGCCCCATGCGTTTAGGGGTTTTGAGAAATTCTGGAATTACTTCTATAATTAGTCGCAGCGCAAGTCGATGTAATCCTTTCTCCAAGAGATATTCTGCAAAAATAAATAATATATACTTTTTTTGTCTTTGAAGATTATCCCAAGCTTCTAATTCTTGTCTTTGAGAATTATCCCAAGCTTTTAAGCTGATATAATCTCTATATGGTTTCAACTTACTACCATTAACATATCTCCCCATATTGTCGCCATCACCGAGAACTATTGCCCACCAGTCTGAGGGACTACTCTCACCAAAACCACATTCTTTGTGAGCTTCCCCTACAATCTCCCGTAACTTAGATATTTGGTCTTTGTTACTTAGCTCAGATACTTTTTTGAGGTTCATATCTTCAGCTAACCACTTGCTAGAAAACATCATCCCATTATAAGGTTTATCGTCTTCAAACACCTCCTTAAATTTTTTATCAGTTTTTTTGACTTGAAATGGGTGACGACTTTTGGCGTGAAAAGCACCTTTTTGTTTGCCAGAGAAATTAGGTACTACATCTAGTTTTTCTTTCAAACAATCCCAATATTGAGCTACTTTTTGCGGATTATCGTGAGCAAACCTTGCTGATGCAATGGAACTGAGATTAGGAAAACGAATATATTTTTGATATCGTTCATCTCTGGAGAGAGAACTGTCAATTTTAATCCCCAACGACTTAGCAACTCCTCCATCTACCCACGCCATCCGCTTTGTTAACTCCAGAGCATTCAACTTTTCCGAACCGTTGAATAAACCGGGGAATGCTTCTGCCATGACTTGCCAAAACAAACGCATATTTCCAGCAGACATTCCCGCACCTTCTCGAAACTTATCGTAGTGGAGACTGGGATGTACCGCGCTATATTGCCCAGAAAGTGTTGAACGTTCTCCAGGTGCAACAGGTATTTGCCAGGTGCGAGTATTTTTCACAGCTTGAATAGACTTACCCAAACGTCCTTGGAAACTGCCCCACCATGTACCGACATTGAATTTTTCATAGAATTGTTTTTCTGCTTCTGTCGGTATCTCTTGACGTTCTTGGGATAGTTGGGTTTGTGCTTTTAACCATTCCTCTGCACTTTCGTTATTTATCTCTTCTAAATCTCTTTCAGGATCGCCCAAAGGTACAACCGTCCAATAACTTTCCCAAGTATTATCTAGTTGTGCTTCCCACAGTTTATTCCATTCCCAGTTACCTCCATGTTGCCATTTTTTAAACTCATTCTGATACTTTTCCAAGTCTGTAAAATCTTTCTCCTTATCCTGCCAAAATTCTTTCCATTTTTCTTCTTTAGTGGCAATAGGAGCGACAAAATCCATTACCTCTTTTTTGATAACTTCCCTAACCTTAATACCAATATCTACCCAATCACTTTTCAGTTTTTCTGCTAGCTTTTTTCCCATTGCTTTTGCTGCTTCTTTCCCTGGTAAAACAGCAGTTACTAAGTTAGGAAAACCTGCCGTACTTAAACTAACTGATTCACGATTATTAAACTTACTTACAGGATCGCCTTTCGTATACTTATCAAATTCTTGTTGAAAATCTGGATACTTGTCTAAAATCAAAGCATCAATAATTTCTTGCCCCCACAATGAAGGAGTAATTACTGCATCCGGACCATATTCTTCGGCAATATACCAACACATTTTTGCACCTAAATAATGCAGCAAATAAGACCCCGCCCAAAAGTCGAGAAATTTCCGAGATGCCTTAATAAATTCCTGTACGGGAGAGAAAGTAAATAATAATAAATGCGGGCGACATGGGGGAGTTTCAATATTTTCATTAGGGAACATTGCTCCTGATAATGCTGAAACTGTACTCTTATAACTGTGACGCGGACAATCTGGCAAAACTCTATCTGCTGGCATTAGTAAAGCATTTTTTTCCTGCTCTCTTAATTTTTCTGGAGAAAAACGCCAAAGCCACCAAAATGTTTTTTCTGCATTTTCCCCTATTTCTGAACGTGGTTGAAACTGTCTATCGTCAATTAAGGTGAATTTCTGTTTTTGCCCACTGATTAGATGAGATACTTCTATGTTATTAGGTAAATCTGAATCAGGTTTAGATTTCAGAGCTACTCTATCTGATGTTTTTGCTAGTCCTTCACATTGTTGTTTTCCTTGAGTTTCCCACCATTCTTTTAGGGTCGGTAATTTATCTTTTAAACATTCTATTTCTATTTCTTGGTCAGACAATTCTTTTGTGCTTTGCAGTAAAGCATAAATTTTACGGTGATAATTAATTTTCATTGCAGTTATGAAAGTTATAGTTTTTCTGCTATGGATGACAATTTCCGTAATCTTTAATTTTTTCGTAGTTTCCTATCTTCAAAAACAACGCTAATAATTATTTTTTTTTCTTAGGTAATGTAGTTCATATTTGCTTGATTTTCTATTGACATTTATAGACTAACATCAATTTTTTTTATTCGCCACTGTTTTTATGATTTTTTATGCGAATGACAAAAATTGGGTTTTTTATAAATATTATGTCCATTAAAAGACCATTATTTATTAGTGGGGCAAAAAAATTAAATCTCTTTTGGATAACTCTGTATTTATGCGGTTTAGTTACACTTTTTTCCTCATTCGCATCAAATATATTGAAAATTCATCACCACAACTTTTATAGTAAGTAACAAAATTTTCAGCCTGACTCCTGTGAAACAAACTATAAAAATGAATCAAAATAACTTCAGAGCATCTAACACTTTTGAATTTTCCCCTGATGTTGAATTTTTACAGATATTGGCACAAGGTTCTCTCAAACAAAACTTACCTAAAGCAGTACGTCTATGGGTAATCTTGCGATCGCTCTACGGTTCGGAAGCAGATCCGGTAAAAGTTGAATTAGGAAATAAATTTACCTATAATGACTGGTGCAGTCGTTTTTTTACGGGGTTTAATTATCATAAAAATGATATAATTCCTCATAACCATGATTCTAATTGTTCTTGTCACAAAACAATGACTGATTGGCTATTTGAACCAAGCATAGGTTCTAATGATAATGAATGGAAAAAGTCGTTTCTTCAGCTTTATCCAGTTACAACACAACAACTTCATAATTTATTGAATTGTGGTACGCTTTCTGTAAATAAAGAGTCGGAAAAACCACAAAAAAAAGGTTTATTAGCTAAAACCCGCAGAAACTTTCAATATGATTTTCAAACATTAGTTTCTCTGGGTTGGTTACAGACAGAAAAGGTTAAGAGCGAGCCGACTCACAACAAATTTAAAACTCAATATATTAAAGTTGATTCATTTCCCGCTATTCTAATGTCTGTCTCAGAGGAAGTTGTCGAGAATCAAGGATTTGAAAATCTGATTCAAAATGATTTAGCAGATTTTTTCAATGAATTTAGTCAGAAAATTAATCACGAACAACGTTTCTTTTTAGAACTTGAATATATTGTGCATCAACAGTTTTATAAAAATCTCAATATTTGGATACAAAAACTGAAAAATATTTGGCAATCTGAACCAATTCCACCAATAAAAATTACTTATGTTAGTGCCAGTAATTTTCAAAATTATCAGGATGAGGGAGAAGATTATATTATCTATCCTGTTTGTATTTACTATTCTCAACGTGCCCCTTATTTATTTGCTTATGGTCAAACTCCAAAGAATAGTAGTTCCATGAAAATAAATTGGTATGGTTATCGCCTTGACAGGATTAAAAATATAGAAGAGTTAGAATGGAGTTTGGTAAATTTGCCGAATTTTTCTCAGAAAATATGTGAGTCAAAAACACCTCAAACTTTAGAAAAAATTAGAAGTGAAACTTGGGGATTTAATTTGGCTCGGCCTCAAGAAATTTTACTAATTAGATTTGACCGCTATTATCATAATCTTTATATTCAAGGTACGGAACGAGAGAAGTTATTTCAACAAATTTCTTACAAACAAGCTCAAAGTTTGATTAATAATTCGGAGATAAAATTGGAACAAAAACAGCAGCTTTTAGGAAGTTTAAAATCTCGTTCTAGCTCTGATATTTACTGTCGAGTAAATTATCGTCAGGATTATAATACGATTATGCGTTTGAGAAGTTGGGGAGCCAAAGTTGAAGTTTTCTTACCTTGGGATTTGCGTGAAACTATGGCGAAGGACATTCAACAAAGTTGGAAATTTTATTGTGATTAAGGCAGAAGGCAGAAGTTTTGGTTGTTTAAGAAGCGGTATTAATTTGGGGAAATAGTAGAGCCATTTTCTGCATCTTCGTTTTCAGCTAAATAGATACTTTCAGCTAGGAAATTAAACTTTATATTATTGGGTTTGAATAATATATTTATGATTCCTAAGATAGTTGAAAAAGAAATAGTAACCAGAAAATATATCGTCATTAACTTTGCTCCTTTTAAGTGAGTTGAGCGCTCTGATATTATTCACTATAAAAGTTAATGGAAGAGGCTTTTTCCTATACTTGTAAAAGGAAGTTAGAAGACAACACCTGGTTTTGAATTTCTAGAGGTATGTTCAGAAATTAACAATGAACAAATTACCCCTTCTTAAAACGGATAGGATTGCCTAAAAGGAAAATTTTTGATTTATCCCCTATCCAAAGGGAGGCTTCAAGGTGTGAATTGTTGAATGAATAATTAATTGACTATTAATTATTAATTATTAACCATTAATAATTATTCGGTAATTTTTCCTTCAGTGTCAATTTTCATAATTTTTATCCTTAATTAGGTTAAAAAGCAGTGATGCTTATGTTGTCTTCACCCCTGGTGGAATCTGCTATATCATATCATATCTGCGTCAGGAAAACCCCTTTTCCATACCAATGCCATAATGTCATCGAAGGCAGAAAGCACTTATGTTGAGAGCAGTAGGCAAGGAAGGTAATAATATCATGTCTGGTGGAAATAGCGCTTACGCGACTAAAAAACTTTCTCTCTTTGAACCAATATTCCCTTCTGCCTTCTGCCTCCTGCCTTCTGCCTTTCTTGATAACTGATAACTGAAAAAAAGATGGTTTTCCGAAAGATTTTTTCTAATTTAAACAATGACTCGGAATTAGACTCAACTAATTTAGTTGAGAAATTCCTGAATTTAGACAATTTTCTCCAAGCTTTTGCTAATGTTGCTGCTAAACAAGGTAGTGCTGGAGTTGATAATGAAACTATTGATGACTTTAAGCAAAATTTACGCGCTAATATTTCTCAACTTAAGGATGATGTGGCTAATAATAGATATGAACCTCTTCCTTGTAAACAGATTTTAATTGCTAAAAATCATGGCAATTTTCGAGAGTTAAGAGTTCCTACTATTAGGGATAGAATTGTACAACACGCTCTCTTAAATGTGCTTAATCCTGTGGTGGAAAAATCTTTTTCTGCTGTTAGTTTTGCTTATCGTCCTAATCTCTCTTATTTGGATGCTGTTAATGAGGTAATTCGGTGGCGAAATTTGAATTATCGGTTTGTTTTGGATGCCGATATTACTAAGTTTTTTGATAATATTAATCATCAAATCTTGTTAAAAGCTGTTCGGAAATATGTAGAACATCCAGGAATTTTATGTTTGATTAAATCTTGGATTTCTGTTGGTATTTTGACTAAGGAAAAAATTGTTAAATCTGACAAAGGTATTCCTCAAGGGGCTGTGATTTCTCCTCTTTTGGCTAATATTTATTTGGATGAATTTGATAAAAGTTTCTCTGATACTGATTGGAAGTTGGTACGTTATGCTGATGATTTTCTTGTGCTGGCTCAAAGTTTAGAGGAAATTCTGGCAGCTTCTGCTCATGTAGAAAAAACTTTGGATTCTCTGGAGTTGACTTTGCATCCTGATAAAACTTTATTGACTAATTTTAAAGAAGGTTTTCGTTTTCTTGGTCATGGTTTTCTGGATAATGCTATTTTTCCTATTGAGTCGAATGAGGAAGGAAGAAGAAAGAAGGAAGAAGGAAGAAGGCAGGAGGCAGAAGGCAGAGGGCAGAAGGAAGAACGGGGTAAAAAAAAAGTCTCCAAGAACAAGAAACGGAAACAACGGAATTGGAGGTTTTACCAAGAGCTTTTTCACCAACAAAGCTAGCTAAAAAATTTACTAATCGCGTTATTTGGAGTCAAGAAATGGCTACTCTTTATTTACTTGAGGCTGGTACTACTATTTATAAGGACAATCAACGTTTTGGGATTTGGATTCCTGATAAAAATAATGATAATAATCGGATGGAAATTCCAATTCGGGAGATTGAAAGGATTTTAATTTTTGGTAATATCCAGTTAACTACTCCGGTTATTCAAACTTGTTTAGATAAAAAAATTATTGTCTTGTTTTTGGCTTCTTCTGGTCAATATAAGGGTCATGTGTGGAATGTAGAATCTACTCATTTAGATAATGAGTTGGTTCAGGTGAAAAAACATGGAAATGTGGATTTTAAATTACCTGTTTGTCAGGCTATTGTTCGGGGTAAGTTGATGAATTCTCGACAGCTTTTATTACGATTAAATCGAAAGCGTCAAGTGCCAGATGTGGCGAAGGCGATCGCTGGAATTAATACGGATATTTTGGCTGTTGATAGTGTGAAAAATATTGATAGTTTACGGGGTTATGAAGGTATTGCTGCTGCTCGATATTTTCCGGCTTTGGGTAAGTTAATTAGTAATTCGGCTTTTAGCTTTTCTTTGCGGAATCGTCAACCGCCTACAGACCCAGTTAATTCTTTGTTGAGTTTTGGCTATACTCTACTTTTTAATAATGTTTTGAGTTTGATTATTGCTGAGGGTTTATCGCCGTATTTTGGAAATTTCCATTATGGAGAAGAGAAAAAACCATATTTAGCATTCGATTTGATGGAAGAATTTCGTTCTCCTATTGTTGATAGTTTTGTGCTATGGTTTATTAATTCTTCGGCGGTTAAACCAAAGAATTTTGAATCGGTTATTACAACTGGTGGTGTTTATCTAAAGTCAGGGGCAAGGAAGGTATTTTTAGAACAATTTGAACAAAGAATGAATGAGTCAATTTCTCATCCTGATATACAGTCTCAGGTTTGTTATCGACGTGCAATTCAATTACAAATTCGGCGTTATAAACGTTATCTTTTACATGGGGAAGCTTATGAACCTTTTTGGAGAATTTAGAATGGAAGAAGTCAGAATTCAGAATTCAGAATCCAGAATTTAGAATGGAAGGAGCTAGAATTTCCGTGCCTCCTACAGAGGAGCTACGCTAATGTCATGCTCCGTAAACAGAGCCAGAATTGTTTGAGAAAATTTATTGCCTTTAGTTATTGTATTAGTCTCGTCAACTTACTTAACTCCTGGCTCCTGACTCCTGGATTCTGGCTCCTGGATTCTGGATTCTAACTCCTAGCTTCCAACTACTTAATACTTAATATTACTCATGCCAACCCAACCTGCTAGAAAATTTCAAGACTTAATTGTGTGGCAAAAAGCCCATCATTTTGTTTTGTCAATCTATTCTATTAGTCGTAGTTTTCCCAAAGAAGAAATCTATGGATTAACATCTCAATTAAGACGTGCTGCTGTATCTGTACCTGCAAATATAGCAGAAGGTTTTAAGAGAAGAACTGTACCTGATAAAATTAGATTTTTGAACATATCACAAAGTTCATTGGAAGAGTGTCGTTATTATTTAATCCTAATTGAAGACCTTGGATACAATAACAACTGCACTAAAGTAATGGGAAATTTAGAAGAGGTAAGTAAACTACTAGATTCTTATGTAAACAAGTTAGAACAACAAAGATAATTCATTCAGGAGTTAGAATTCAGAATTCAGAATTTCCTACGGAATGCTCTGCAAACAGAATTCAGGAATTAGATTAGAGTTCCTTGGGAAAATTTATTACCTTTAGTTATAGTATTAGTCTCATCATACTTAACTCCTGGCTCCTGGATTCTGGATTCTGGCTCCTGAGTCCTAAAAAAACTATGGTAATTGTTGTGTACGATATTCCTGATGATAAGAGGCGAACGAAATTATCTAATTTTCTGGAGGGTTACGGTCGCCGGGTGCAGTTTTCAGTGTTTGAATGTTTTATTAGTTTGGAGGAAATGCGACAGTTGCATCAGAAGGTGAAAAAGTTTGTTTTGCCAACGGAAGATAATGTTCGCTTTTACTGGATGTTTGCTGAAGCAATGTCAATGACTTTGACAATTGGCAGTGAAAAACCAGCGCCACCACCTAATTTTTATGTGATTTAGAACAAAAATATGGCCGAAAAAAAATATTAACTTAGGGTTGACAATTTGTATGCTTAAAGTTAAGATAGAAAGTAACGGAATTAGTATGAAGAACCTCGAAAAATGAATAGCAAAACTTTTTTAGTCATTTCTAGTCTTTAAGGAGTGGTTAAAAGGTTGTTTTTCATCTTTGCATGGTACCCCACATACACGCCTCCGAGAATCGCTGAAATGCTGATTATCTCGTTGACCCGTGTATGTGCCTTGCCAGGAGCGGGTTTGAGGGTTGTCATTTTGGCAAAAATTGCCTTGTTGATTTTTTTATCAAAGGGGCGTGTATATTGGGGGGTCTGAAAGCCTTGATTTGTCGTGGTTCTGAAACTGAACTCTCTAGTGCTTCGTTTGAAGCGGAATTAATGGAAACATCAAAGTTATCAACTTCAACACCTATGTTCAACGAGGCCTCTAGTGCTTCGTTTGAAGCGGAATTAATGGAAACTTGGGATATAACGCAACTGCATGTTGTAGTTGCGTATGCTCTAGTGCTTCGTTTGAAGCGGAATTAATGGAAACTGCTACAGGATTAGAAGCAACACGACGAGCTGAGATCGGCTCTAGTGCTTCGTTTGAAGCGGAATTAATGGAAACCTCGTGCTACAGTTTCAACAGTTTCAGCATTAGCGCTCTCTAGTGCTTCGTTTGAAGCGGAATTAATGGAAACTTTTTCATAGGCAGCGTCTGCGCCGCCTATGAATTTCTCTAGTGCTTCGTTTGAAGCGGAATTAATGGAAACCTTCGCACTTCTTGTTGCACAGAGATTGCGAAATAATCTCTAGTGCTTCGTTTGAAGCGGAATTAATGGAAACATCGTAGTAGCAGCGACTGCAGGAGCAGCTGCTAAAACTACTCTAGTGCTTCGTTTGAAGCGGAATTAATGGAAACAGTTTACTAACTTCATATATGCTCTTATTTTTTTGGTTTTCCTCTAGTGCTTCGTTTGAAGCGGAATTAATGGAAACTCGTTGTGCAGTCTCCAAAGCAGGGGCTTTGGAGAGTCTCTAGTGCTTCGTTTGAAGCGGAATTAATGGAAACAAGCTTATCAGCGGAGGCACTTCCTCTACTGAAAACTTATCTACTCTAGTGCTTCGTTTGAAGCGGAATTAATGGAAACGCAGAAGCAACAGAAATCAAAGTAGCAACGGAAACCTCTAGTGCTTCGTTTGAAGCGGAATTAATGGAAACGTGCGTTTAACGTACGCAAATCCGAATTCACCAGCTCTAGTGCTTCGTTTGAAGCGGAATTAATGGAAACGCCGTTGTCAATGCTGAAATATTTACTGTCTATTTCAACTCTAGTGCTTCGTTTGAAGCGGAATTAATGGAAACTTTCCCGAGCAAGATCATTTAAATGATCTTGGGAGTGTGCCTCTAGTGCTTCGTTTGAAGCGGAATTAATGGAAACTTGAAGCTACTGCTAAGGCAGTAGCAGTAGCAGCACTCTAGTGCTTCGTTTGAAGCGGAATTAATGGAAACAATTCTGGGTTGAAGTTCGCACGCCCCACTCACCACCACTACCTCTAGTGCTTCGTTTGAAGCGGAATTAATGGAAACCGTTTCTGCACCTGCAGCGGTTGCTGAAAGTGAGAGAATCTCTAGTGCTTCGTTTGAAGCGGAATTAATGGAAACACATAGATCAGGAGTATAAAAGCCGATCCATATAGAAATGCTCTAGTGCTTCGTTTGAAGCGGAATTAATGGAAACTAGCGGAACCGTTGTTCTCCGGTTCCCACTCTTCTTCTCTAGTGCTTCGTTTGAAGCGGAATTAATGGAAACGAAAACAGGAGCGAAAGCACGATAAGGAGAGAGATAAGACCTCTAGTGCTTCGTTTGAAGCGGAATTAATGGAAACCCGTTGTTTTCGTAGTAGTCGCCGCCGCTTGCTTCGAAGCTCTAGTGCTTCGTTTGAAGCGGAATTAATGGAAACTTTTCGTAGTAGTCGCCGCCGCTTGCTTCGAAGCAAGCGGCGGCGCTCTAGTGCTTCGTTTGAAGCGGAATTAATGGAAACCAACGCTTGCACGGTCCGTTTGGTGCACCAGGGGCGCACCTCTAGTGCTTCGTTTGAAGCGGAATTAATGGAAACTTTTTCCTCCTTCTCCTCAGGAGGAGGACATTCCTCCACTCTAGTGCTTCGTTTGAAGCGGAATTAATGGAAACGAAATATGCTTTGCTCAACATTTTCGATCGGAACAGAAGAAGCTCTAGTGCTTCGTTTGAAGCGGAATTAATGGAAACGTTGAGCTCCAATATCTCGCAAATACTGAAAATCATGGCTCTAGTGCTTCGTTTGAAGCGGAATTAATGGAAACCACCAGGGGCACACTCGTCGGCACAAGCCGAAGCGCAGTCTCCCTCTAGTGCTTCGTTTGAAGCGGAATTAATGGAAACAAATAACGGAAGCAATTAAGTTACGCATGATTTTTTTGCTCTAGTGCTTCGTTTGAAGCGGAATTAATGGAAACTTCAGCAAGTGTTTCGTTTTTTTGATTTTGATTAGACACTCTAGTGCTTCGTTTGAAGCGGAATTAATGGAAACCTGGCGCTCTGTCTCAGTGACAGTCTGGCCTGTGACCTCTAGTGCTTCGTTTGAAGCGGAATTAATGGAAACGGGCTGCACCTCCCGAGGAGGTTGAGTACGGGGGGCTCTAGTGCTTCGTTTGAAGCGGAATTAATGGAAACCTTGTGAATCCGCTTTGCGAAGCTCCATATCTTTCTCTAGTGCTTCGTTTGAAGCGGAATTAATGGAAACGTTGTCTTGAGCAGCTGGCGCGGGCGCAGCTGCCAAAACACTCTAGTGCTTCGTTTGAAGCGGAATTAATGGAAACAGGAGGAAAGTCGCAGTAGTGGCCCGACTTCTTAACTCTAGTGCTTCGTTTGAAGCGGAATTAATGGAAACGTTGGGATAAGAACAGTGGTCATAGCAATAGCTATGACAAAACTCTAGTGCTTCGTTTGAAGCGGAATTAATGGAAACTTAAGCCTGTTCCCTTCATCTCAAACACAATATTAACTCTAGTGCTTCGTTTGAAGCGGAATTAATGGAAACCAGCCTTCTGGAACTTTATTGAGTGGCTCTCCCGCAAGGGCGGTAACTCTAGTGCTTCGTTTGAAGCGGAATTAATGGAAACTAAAAGTGTAGGGAGCAGCAATTGCTGCGGAACCAACGGACTCTAGTGCTTCGTTTGAAGCGGAATTAATGGAAACATTGCTCAGATTGTTGTTTTGGAACTTCGAAAGTGAAACTCTAGTGCTTCGTTTGAAGCGGAATTAATGGAAACATTTTGCTCGTCGTCGACATTTGTCGCCGCAAGTTTGCTCTAGTGCTTCGTTTGAAGCGGAATTAATGGAAACCTTCGAAGTAGCGAGAACGACTTCCGTCGAACTCTTCGACTCTAGTGCTTCGTTTGAAGCGGAATTAATGGAAACGGCAGGATTGCTCCGCTGGTTTTTCAGTTTTAACTAAACTCTCTAGTGCTTCGTTTGAAGCGGAATTAATGGAAACGATTATAGTAGGCTCTATAACCTCCTTCACTACTACATCCTCTAGTGCTTCGTTTGAAGCGGAATTAATGGAAACCTGATTCTGTTATGGTTCCATCAGTATGACTGATAGACTCTAGTGCTTCGTTTGAAGCGGAATTAATGGAAACAAAATGAACACCATCAAAGTCTACTCCGTATTCCTTGATGCTCTAGTGCTTCGTTTGAAGCGGAATTAATGGAAACCCTCTCCTTCTTTCATCTGTCTGTACTTCATAAATTTCTCTAGTGCTTCGTTTGAAGCGGAATTAATGGAAACCATTAGGCTTAGACCTTTATAGAATTACGTACATCTCTAGTGCTTCGTTTGAAGCGGAATTAATGGAAACCTTCATGGTAAAGCTGATATGCTTTTGTTAATGTCTCTCTAGTGCTTCGTTTGAAGCGGAATTAATGGAAACTCTCAGTGTATCCTTCATACATGAAGATACACGCGTTTGCTCTAGTGCTTCGTTTGAAGCGGAATTAATGGAAACTTTGTCAGAAGAGGAAGGGGGTTTATCCCTGTTTTCCTCTAGTGCTTCGTTTGAAGCGGAATTAATGGAAACATTAAAATGAAAGAAAGTTTTCGGATCATTGTATTTGCATACTCTAGTGCTTCGTTTGAAGCGGAATTAATGGAAACCATACAGATTATTGCAGACATTGAAGCTACAATACACTCTAGTGCTTCGTTTGAAGCGGAATTAATGGAAACATGTTTTTCGCCCATGTAATATAATTATCTATGGCTTTTTTGCTCTAGTGCTTCGTTTGAAGCGGAATTAATGGAAACTTGAATTATTTTAACCTTAACTTCTTCGTTAGAAGCTGACTCTAGTGCTTCGTTTGAAGCGGAATTAATGGAAACTTGCTTAAAGCTTTGAGCTCTTCGCAAATATAAAACTCTAGTGCTTCGTTTGAAGCGGAATTAATGGAAACATCAAGCCTTTGCTTATGTTTAATTTTTTTAGCAAAGCTCTAGTGCTTCGTTTGAAGCGGAATTAATGGAAACACTGAGTCAAGCATTCCTGCTGATGTCATCATCGACCAAGCTCTAGTGCTTCGTTTGAAGCGGAATTAATGGAAACCCTCAAAAAATGTGCTACCAGTTTTTAGAAACATTTCTCTAGTTGTAACGGCTCGCAAACAAAAACGCCTCGGCTCGCAAACAAGACAATTTTCAGCTCACATTAACTGCAAATAAAAACACCTTTCAGCTCAGATTATTTGCAAACAAGCTCAGATTATTTGCAAACAG
>NZ_JAAHGT010000219.1 GCF_010672385.1 Okeania sp. SIO2F4 | reverse complement strand
GTATTTGGTATCAGAAGTTAAATTATTTATTGCTGTGACTAAATTTGAGAATTTAATAATTTCCTAATAGTAATAGCGACTGCTGTACAATTAACAGAGAGACAGACTGAAACTCTTTAAATTATTTATTTGAGAGCTTTTGGTGCTTTGATGGGAATTTTAATGATAAATTTAGTGCCTTTTCCTAATTGTGAAGTGCATTTCAAGATACCACTATGTTTCTCAACTATAATTTGATAGCTAATAGAAAGACCAAGACCTGTTCCTTTTCCTACTGGTTTAGTGGTAAAGAATGGATCAAAAACTCGATTAATTAAATTTTCTTTCATTCCAGGGCCATTATCTTGAACAGAGATTGTAGCATATTTGAGTAATGGTTCTTCTTCTGGTTCTTCAGAGTCTAACTGGGTAGTAATTTTAATTATCCTTGGTTTCGGTTTACCTTCAAGGACATCGATGGAATTAGCAATAATATTCATAAAGACTTGGTTGAGTTGCCCTGGATAGCACTCTACTTTGGGCAAACTACCGTACTCTTTGACAATCTCAATCCCAGAATCTTTCCCCTTTGACCTAATCCGGTTGTCTAAAATTAGCAAGGTACTATCAATACCTTCATGGATATCTACTATTTTTTTCTCTGCTTGGTCTGAACGAGTGAAGTTTCTTAATGATATAACTATTTTACGAATACGTTCTGTTCCAGTTTCCATTGAAGACAGAATTTTGGGTAAGTCTTCTATTAAAAAGTCTAATTCTATATCTTCAGTTTTGTTCTCAATTTCTGCTACAGGATCTGGGTAATACTTTTGATAAAGGTTTAACAATTCCAGAATGTCTCTTATATAATTTTTAACGTAGGTAATATTGCCGTGAATAAAATTGACAGGATTATTAATTTCATGGGCAACACCTGCTACGATTTGACCAAGAGATGACATTTTTTCTTGTTGGATTAACTGAGCTTCTTTTTGCTTTAAGTTCTTTAAAGCTTCACTGAGATGATGTGCTTGGGTTTGCGCTGCTAAAGCTGCTGCACGGGTTTGAGCATAAAGTTCCGCTTGGTCAATGGCGATCGCTAATTGGTCTACTACTGCTTGGAGTAATTCTACTTCACTTTCTTTCCAAGGTCGATGAGTACTATATTGGTTACAGACAACTCCTCCCATTTGACCGGAACGAGTTTGCAATGGTAGCAATAATGTAGATTTCACTCCCAAATCTTGCAGATATTGCTGCATTTGTTTAAGCTGATTTTGATTAACTGTTTCTGTATTGTCAAGTTGTAAAATTTCACGATTCCGAATTTTATCTGATAAAATTTTTATCTGTTCGCTGGAATACTCTGGGGTTTGAACTGATATTTTAGGGTTAGAAGCTTCATGGGTGATGGCAATGCTAGTAATTTGAGCAGATAAGCACCAAATGAAGAAGCATTGGTCAATTTGTAGGAGGTTTCTAATTTCTGTAACTGCAGTTCCTAATATCTTGTCAATATCTAGGGAATCTCTAATTTGACTGGCGAGGCGAAATAGTAAAGCTTCTCGGTTACTTAATAGTTGTTCTTGGGTTCTAACTCGGTCTATAGCAGTAGCTATAGCACTGGCCACCCAAGTAAGTACGTCTCTAGCTGATTCTGTAAGAGTGTTGTGACTCCATATACACATTACTCCAGCAACCCGACTATCCGAGGTTAGTAGAGTAAAATCATTTGTCAGTATTTGCTGTTCATTATCGGAGTTAACTTCTGAGTTTAGAAATTGAGAAGTTAAGATGCTTTTTGGGGTAAGTAATTTATGTTGATGTTCTATGTCTAACGTTAAGTTGTTACCGGATAATGCTTGTAATTCTAGTTGACTGGTTTGAGTATTAATAGTCCATATTCCTGAACCAATAACATCTAATTCTGCGACTATCGCTTTAGTACAATGTTGCAGAATATTGTTTAGGGAACTTGCCGATCCTAGAGCTACTCCCACTTCAGCTTCTAGAGTTGATAAACTTGCTCGCTCTAATAAAGCCACTTCCGCACGTTTTCTCTCTGTGATATCTCGTGAAACTGCGACTAATTCTATAACTTTACCTGTTTCTGGGTCTTGAATTTTTTGACAAGTGGTTTCAAACCAGATGTAAGAGCTATTTTTATGGCGTAGTCGGTGAGTGAAGGTGTATCCTTCCTGTTGTTCAGAGATATTAGTTTCATATAGTTTTCGATCTGCTGTGTGCAATAGATTGTATATACAGTTTCCCACTAATTCATCTGGTTCGTATCCAAGCAAATGACGACAAGCAGCAGAAGCAAACAAATATATACCTTCTGAGGTTTGCCTAGAAATTAGGTCAGTTGAATGATTAGTAAGGAGTCGATAACGTGCTTCACTGTCTCGCAACGCTTCTTCTGCTTGTTTTGTTTGGGTAATATCTGTTTGGATACCAATAAAGTTTGTTATGCGACCATTATTATCTCTGACTGGGGATATTGCTAATTCGTTCCAAAAGGGAGTACCATCTTTGCGGTAATTTTTGACAACTACTAAGCAATTTGTTTCTGATTTTATGGCTTGGCGAATTTGAGATAATGCGACAGGATCGGTGTCAGCACCTTGTAAAAATCTACAGTTTTTTCCTAATATTTCTTGAGTTGAATAGCCTGTAATTTTTTCAAAGGCAGGGTTACAGTAAATAATTGGATTATGAGGATGGGTATTGTCAGTAATTACTATGCCATTGTTGCTAGCTGATATCGCTCTTTCTAGCAGCAGTAGTGTTTTTTCTTCTGGATGGGCGTTAACTATTTCTTGTAATTTGATAAATTTTCCACTAAAACTATAGACCTTTCTTTGTAATTCTACTTGATTACTGATATGAAGACTTAGTTTTTTTAATAGTTTTTGACATTTTTCTGTTAAGCTTCTGGATACATAGTCCATTAATGATAAAATGCCGATTTGTTTGCCATTAATATTAATGGGAATTCCCACATAAAACCTGATTTTTGGTTCTGATACTACTAAGGTATGATTTGCTATTCTTTCATCTGCTAATGTATCGGGTATAATTAATAATGTTGCTTCTTTTTTCTGTAATTTGGTTTTGTTTTTTTCTGAGGAGCCTAGAATTACTTCTACAAAATTTAGGTATCTATGCTTATTATTATTAATACCTGTTTGAGATTTTAACCAAAGGTAGTTAGAATCTCTAAAGCTAATGAATGCAATTGGAGTTTCAGCTATATATGCTGCTAAATCTGCCATTTCTGGAAAGGAAGTTTCGGTAGCTAATACCTGATATAATGATTTTACTTCCATTTTATTTACCTTCCTTAGTTTAAAATTTTATTCTTTATGATTCAATAATTCGGTAGTGCCCTATTATTTGAAAATATAATCTTGAATATATTAACAACTTTAAAATTTATCAAACTATCTTGCTTTATTCTAGGATCATAGCATAAACTAAAATTGATTAACTACAAACCAAGCTGATAGCTTATTTGCAGTTAGAAAAGAGTCAATTAATACTTCTAATTTTATTAGAATAAAGCAGAGATATTTAAAGTGTTTACTCATGGACAAAGGAGGAATAAGTTTAGGTAAGAATATGTCAGAAACTGAAAGTATAAAAAAGACTATCTTGGCAGTAGATGATAGTAAGGTTATGCATGAAATGATCAGACAAGTTTTGGGTCAAAAATATAGGGTGTTAGTAGCAGATAATGCTGTGGATGGGTTGTCAATGATTTACCATGAGCAAGTCGCTGTTCTGTTACTAGATGTTTCGATGCCTGGTATAGATGGTTTGGAACTATGTCGTACACTACGCAGCATTCCTCAATTTCAAACTTTACCAATTATTATGTTAACAGCCAGAGATAATTCTTTTGATAAAGTTCAAGGACATTTAGCTGGTGCTACAGAATATCTGACTAAACCTTTTGATGCAGAAAAGTTAAATCAGCTAATTAGTAGTTTCTTGAATTAATTTTTAAGTAAATATAAACAACAATTAAGAGGGAAAAAAATACACCAGTTTTATACTTAATGAAGTACATATATTTATGGTTTTAGGGAGATTGGGAACAGGCAAAAAATATTTATTCTATCAATCGTACCACATTAACCTGGAATCTGCTTTCAAGAATGGATAATGTATAATGTATAATGGATAATGAATAATTGATAATTACCTCTGGTTGAAACCGAGATGATTGAACCGGTGTGGAAATCTCCTAGCACTTTTCTTGGTCCATTGGATATGGCGTTTAGCGCTCCGCACAACGCGCGTTTTTCATGTCGCGTTTGCGTTTCGCTTTCCTACGCAATGCTAACGCAAACATGTCGCGTTTGCGTTAGCGTTAGCGCAGCTCCTCCGCAGGAGGCAGCTCCTCTGCAAGAGGCAGCATTCCGCAGGAAAACGCGTAGCGTCCGGAGGGAAAGGAAACCTCGCCATCTCTCGACCACTTTTTCTTCTATTAGGAGAGACTTGAAACCTAGATTCGATCAATTATCAATTATCCATTGATAAATAATCTAGAAGTAAACAATCTGCACAACTATTTTTTTTGGGGTTAATGTTAATAATTAGGGAGTTAATCTTAGAAAAGAGGGAGTAGGGAGTAGGGAGAAATAATTGATAGTTTCTGCTCGATAATTGATTTAATTTTTTATTTTTGGAGAGGTGTATTGATATTTTTTTTGTTAACAGAAGCAGTTAATCTAGTAGGCTCAAAATTAATTATTAATATTAAAGTTGGAATTTATAGCAGTCGCCATTACTACCGCGGACATTCTCGCTCTTCTCAAATATAGTCCGTGCTGCGAATTTAACTTCTAACTTCGCGCCTTATGATTTCTGAATTATGACTTATGACTTCAGCTATATCTGCCCTTACCAATATAATTTAGTAACATAGGACTAATATCATTGATTGACAAAATATATTGAGCAGCTCCAAGAGCAATGACTTCTTTAGGCATACCAAATATTATAGAACTAGCTTCATCTTGGGCAATTTTCAAGCCACCTACTTGAGCGATCGCCTGCATTCCATCTGCTCCATCTCGACCCATTCCAGTCAATAAAACACCTGTAGCAGAGGAACCATGAAAATTAGCGACTAAATTAAAAGTCACAGTTAAAATGTTTAAAACTTAGGAAGTACAACCATTGTTGACATTGTTTAAGTTCTAATTTTTCGCGTTTGAGATAATAGTAAATTTAAGAAAAAACTATCAATAAAAACTATCATTATTCGCTATATAATTTGTGTCCTGATGCTCGAAAATTATCCATAGTTTGTTTGAATATTTCTAAGTTTTTTCGTCTGATTTGTAATTCGGTTTCTGTGACTTTTTATTCTATTTGTTTTTTTAACCATTCATTGCTGGTTGATTCAGACGTATTTGTTCTTTTATCGTGCGTCCTTGATGTTTTAAATAGGGAGCAAAATAACTAGGATTTTCTGTTTAATTAGACATAATTTTATTCTGGTTTTTTTCTCTGTCAATTTCACTATAGCACTATTTCAGTTATCAGGTCTATTAGGGTGTGTTAGCGGAGCGGAACGCACCGTAAAACTTAGGATAATTTGATAATTAGTAGTAATAGCGACTACAGTAATTACTGTTAATTTTATGGTTGGTTTTCCCCACCTTTTTTTATCGAAATTTTTGATAATAATTTTATATGATGGAATTTGATTTAAGGTAATACTTTCTGATTTATAGGAAAACTAAATTTTTAATATAGATAAGATTATGATTGCTCAACTGCAAGATATTATCCCTGCACTGATTGGCTTTTTTTTAGGATTAATAGTTTTAGTGTATTTTATGCATAAGGAAAATCCCTTGAGAATTATAGTTTCAGTGTGTTTTATGCTTAAGGAAAAACCCTTTGGCATCATAATTTCTAGTATCTCTTTTATATTGTTACCGTTTATTTTTGAAATCATATCAGTAAATGTTAATAATATAAACAGCTTTCTTGAAACATATAAGAATATATTGAATTTTCCATTATTTCCTGCTTTAGGGACTGGATTAGGTATAATTATAGGCAATACTGTTATTAATTATGTCACTGATAGAAAAGAAAAAACAGAATTTGCTGTATTATTTATTAAAGCTATAGAGTCTCATCTCAATGTTTTTTCCAAAATTAATTTGAGCATTGTAGAAATAAGCAACCGCATCTTCATAGAGGGTAGAGAATATATTGAAATTTACACAGAGGGTAGAAAAAATTTTGAAATTTATAAATCAAATTTAATTGAGGATAAACGCTATGGTATTGCTTTTAACAAGATAGGTATCTTCAATGACAGTGAAATTGATTTAGTATCATTTTACGATTTACATCTAAAAGAATCTGTCTCTATGGGAAATATTTTCTGTAGTGTTAAAAAAATAGAAGATCCCAACTTAACGTGGTCTTTTAAGAGTATTCAAATACTTACACCTATTGCAAAAACTTTAGGATACTTATGTATCTATCATTTATCTTTGAAGTATTCACAACAATATTCTGCTAAATATAGAGAAGAGTTCTTAAAAGAATGTGGCGATATATTGATACTGTTTTGGAATCCGGATTTATTTCCTAAATATGAATTTGATGGCATTATATTTCCTAATATAAAAATAGAATTTCATATTTTACAGAGAATCACGTCTGATAATTTAATTGAGGCATTAAACTACATAAGAGAAAGGTACAGAGAAATTGACAAAGCTCAAGATACTAATGACCGAAAACCTAATTACCTATTTAGAATTTTAATTAATAATTATATTTGTTTTACAGGAATGCAAAAAGATGGTACTCAAAAGCCTAAGATTACTATTATCTCAAGTCAAGAAACTTTTGCACACAGAACATACAGAATACCTGATATTAGTTTATTCGCTCATTCTAAAAAAATGTTAAAAAGCTATATCAAAGAAGAACTGAAGAAGAAACTAGAAGGAATTTGCGAAATAAAATACTTGTGGTTAGGCAGTACATTCAAACAAAATATTTTAGAGAAAGATATTGATGGATTAGAGGAAAATTTAGATGAAGATATTGATAAATTCATTGAAGATTGCGAATGTGAATCATACATTATTTCACCTTGGGGAAAAGATATTGATTCAGTTAAAATGAAATTTAGTGAGATTTGAAAGAGAATTGAGAAATAGCGGTGCATTACATTTCATTTTCATATTGCGAAGCATAACATACCGTAACATTTAGAATAAGCGGTGCGTTACATTTCATTTTCATGTCACCCTGTGAGGAAACGCACCCTACCAGACTCTGATAGTCATACAATGTATAAGGGCGAATAGCCATTCGCCCCTACAAAATTCTCCCCACACCTCCCACACTCCCCACCCTCCCCACACTCTCTTCAACTACGCTGGATAAATACGCAAACGCCGATTCGGTTCATCCCCAAAACTAGCAGACTTCAAGCGATAATGCTCAACCAATTCATGCTGCATCTTACGGACTTTTGGAGACCGTGGCAAAAGTTCAACAGGTTGCCCCTTCGGAATCACAATTTGCTCCACCGCTAACCTGGTTTCTTCCAACGCCTCCATCTCATCTTCTGAAGCTGAAGCAGCAAACAAACTCAAATCAGCAAACTCAGGAGTAGCAGGATCTTCCATATCCAACAACCGTCGCAACGCCTTAGCAATTTGAGGCAAACCGCTATTCTTAATCACATGAATAGGTACATGACGAGTCTTAGCTGCATGACGTAACTTAGACTGTTTCCGCGTGTGCGATCGCAAAGCCAAAACCACATCCGCACTATCAATATCCTTAGTCAAAACCACAGGCAAACCCAAAGTAGTAATCACCTGCTCCATTTGATGCCGTGGAATAGCATAAGGATAGATATGCAAAGGCAAATCTTCACCATTTGGCCCCGTATCTTTAGCTTCCCAACCTCCTCCTGTGCCATGAGAAAACATCCCTTTGCCAGATAAAGACTCATCCAACAACTGTTCAAAAGACTTTGCTTCAGAAAACTCTGCTGGTTGACTAATTTGACCTGTATTCGGCAACGGCATCATATAACCAGAATCCCGAAAACCACCACCCGAAGTCAACATTTCCCCCGACTGTCCGAGTAACGCCCCTGCATTACGATTAACACCCGCACCCAATCCAGTGGGAGTATTAAACTCTCGTTTAATCTGCACCTCACCAGTATCATCCATAGTCCTCACCTGTGGATTAGGTTTTTGCCCCCGCAGCAAAGCATCAACAGTATTAGCCACCTGCTCATGAACTACCCAACGATGCCTTTCCAACATTTCCACAGCAATTTCAAAAGTCGGGGGTGCCTTACGTTCCAAAACCGTCTTTTGAGAACCTCGCCGTCGTGCCTCATCATCTCCCAAAGTTACAGCTTGAATACCCCCGATCAAATCAGATAAAGTTGGATTTTTCACCAAATTTTCAATCTGATTTCCATGAGCAGTACCCACCAACTGCACGCCACGTTCTGCAATTGTTCTTGCTGCCAGAGCTTCCAATTCTGTGCCAATCTCATCAATCACAATCACCTCTGGCGTATGGTTCTCCACCGCCTCAATCATTACTCGATGCTGTTCTTCGGGAGTAGCAACCTGCATCCGACGGGCACGACCAATAGCAGGATGAGGAACATCTCCATCTCCAGCAATTTCATTAGAAGTATCAATAATTACGACCCGTTTTTCCAATTCATCAGCAAGCACCCGCGCAATTTCTCGTAGTGCCGTTGTTTTTCCTACACCGGGGCGACCAAGCATCAAAATTGACCTTCCCGTTTCCACCAACTCACGAATCATAGTAATTGTGCCAAATACTGCCCGCCCCACTCGGCAAGTCAAACCAATAACTTCTCCAGTGCGGTTGCGCATAGCACTAATTCGGTGTAGCGTCTGCTCAATACCTGCTCGATTATCACTGCTAAAATTGCCAATTCGTTCTATAGAATAACTAAGGTCTTTTCTCGAAACAGGAATTTCCCCCAGATATTCTGCGTGGGATGGAAAACGAGCTTCTGGGAGACGACCCAGATCCATCACAATTTCAATCAGATGATTTCGCTCTTGATGCTGCTGTAGGGGCCGTCTGATTTGCTCCGGCACAATTTCTAATAATCTATAAAGGTCGTCTGTGATGTGCATGCTTTGTTTAAAGTGACTTTATCTACTGGGTGATAAAAGAGATGAATGAGAGGCAAAAACTGAAACCTTGGTTTATGAAAGCTCACATTAATTCAAACTCTTGCCTATCTCCAATCTTTTAATTTGAGAAACTAGAGAATTAGCTAAACTGACAGCTTCGGAAAGAATTTCTGGTACAGTTTCTAGCTTTGTTAGTTGAGAATTGTTAATCTGATTTTGATTAACGTCTTTTACCTTTACTCCAGTTTTGTTGCAGGCAAATTCAATTGCCTGTAGTTGTGATTTGTGCATTTTTTCTAACTTTTCCAAAATTGGTGACAACAGAACACGGGCGTAGCTACCATAAGCTACACCAGCAACAAACTTATTTTCTGAAATGGGAGTACTTAAATTATTGGTGGGGTCTTTGTCTTGTTCCTGGTTCTTATTTGCTAGCAAACCAGCAGCCATTAGCTTGGCTATGGTAGAATTATTTGTACCGCCTGCTAGTTGTACATACCCTGGTAATCCTCCATCTAGCACCTTTTGACTCAATTTAATTGTAGCTACGGTAGTACCTGCCCCAATATCTCCACTCATCGGCTTACCATCAGTTTGCCAAATTAGAGCACAGGGAAGAGGAGAGATAATTTCATACAAACTCTGTAAATATTCTATTAGCCCTTCCCCATCCGGGCAACTAATTGCTATTAGTTTTAATTGATTTACCCAAGGTTTTATACTTTTCCAGAGTCGCTGAAAATCAGTTTCTCTTCCAACTTGGGTATGAATTTCTATGGCGTCTACACCAGTCGGCAATACTAATGATGCAATAGAACTAGGAGTAGATACATAAGAGCGAGCCTGTATTAGTTGATTAGGACATACAGACAAACACCTGCCACAACCGTAGCAAAGTTCATCTATCACTCCTGAATAGTCAGGTATTACACCATCTCTATTTTCAGAAAAAACTATAGCTTCTGCCGGACATACTTTCTCACAGGGTCGCCAACAGTCTGTGGGGCAAATGGCGGGGTCAAACTCAGCTTTCCGAAAATGAGGATCTTCTCCATCATTGATGCTGACCATTATCCATGGCCTTGCTTGGTAGCCAAATCCTTGATGTTTTGCCCAAGACTTGAGCTTAGACGCAACTTTTACAGCCTCTTTCGCCGCAGCGATCGCCGCTGGGTCTGCAGCCACATCAATACAATCTACACCTGCCAAAGTATAAGCTAACGTTAAATTTCTCACCGTTGGCAGGTGTTGAAAGCTGGCCCCACAGATTAACTTAAACCAGTGGCCCTCTTTTAGGGAATTTAAAGGATAGTAGCGTTCTCTCACGCTTATATGGTAGCCTTTAGCTCAAAAAAAATCGAGGTACATTTTTTAGGTGAAGTACCCTAACTAAGCTGTGCTATAGTTAAGGTTTCGTGTCTCTCCCGCCAATACCTCACTACACAAATTCATAGATTGGACTTACTCAGCGTCTCTGATTGTTTCCAACCTTTATCCATCCTCAGATGGAACCCACGCAGCCACCCTGCTTCCCAAGGCGGATCGAATACTATTACTATTGTATATTTCGATTGGCAGACCAGTTTAAACTCTAGTATCCAAAAGTTTTTCCTGGAAACTCTTAGGCAGGCACCAAAGTATTTTGAAGTGGTGTCCACCTAAAGAAGCGATCGCCACCCATTTCCACTATGACCTTTACTCGTGGTTCCGACTTAGGTAGGCCAGTTAAATACTCAATTTCTTGACTAGATAGAATCTGACCTTCTATAATCCACAGAACCAAACCCTTAGTCTTGGGTGGTAAATGTTCCAATTTATAGCTGACAATTGGTGGCACATAGTAGACATAGCCAACCGCTGCACCACTTCCCGAACTTTTCTTACCTAAGTGAGGAGGTCTAACTCCATGTACCCCTGTGAGATACATGGCCAAATCCCCTAGTCCTCTGGCAGTAATATTGTGAGTTACATAGCCAGAAGCTCTTAAACGACGTTGATAACGCCCTTCAAATCCTCCTTCCAAAGGAACATAAACGGCCAAAGATCCAGACTTCTCTAAATCTCGAATCATTCCTCGACCAGTTGTAATCAGTGCCATGCTTAATCTTGTCCCTAATTCTTAGATCCTAGCTGATTATATTTGGTCTATATTATAGTTCCTTAAACCAAAGATACTTGTGTTCCTAACAACTTCAAAAAAAAATTATTTCAACCTCTAGACAAGTACTAGTAAATAATATACAATAATATATTGTCGCTGAAAAAAGGTTTATTTGGCCTTAAGATCGTTAACTGCCTATTTAAAGCTTAAGCAACAATAGGATTACTTCTTATTGGGCGGTCAGTTCGATCTTGACAGTTTTATAGATTAGCTAATAGCCATACTTCGTTAGATAGAATGAAACAGGAATTATTAGTTAGTGACTATTAACAGATGATGGAACGGATACTGAGTAGCAAGCTACTCAAGTCCTAGCGACCATAGAATCGGAATTAGATAAATCTAAAGATGAAAAGCTAAAAAGAATAATAGCGTAGCAACATAAGTAAATGTCGTCTTCAACAGACGATAAAATATTTTCTTGCTAAGTATTA
>NZ_JAAHGT010000218.1 GCF_010672385.1 Okeania sp. SIO2F4 | reverse complement strand
TCGGAATATTATAGCTTTCAGTATTCAGCTATTACCTGTCAGCTTTTTCTGCGGAATCCTACGCAAACAGAATTAAGACTCTACTTTTAAGGACAAGTTTTAAAATAAATCACTTTTGTAGTAAGACTTTATTCTGGCTTAATTAATAAAGCTTTTATGCTGATAGCTGATTGCTGACGGCTGAATGCTTACATTTTATTTAACCATAAACTGCTTCGGGACGAACAATTAAATCCCCACTTGAACGATGGTCTAAAATATAGGAATTAAAGCGTTCTTTACCCACATCAAAATATTGAGATAGACGTTCTTTAATAGCATTTTCTTTCATATTTTCTGTGATGCCTAGTTGATTTTCAGTCACATCATAAGAACGCCCTTCAAATCTAATATGAACCATACTAACACCTCCTAATTTTTTATCTGAAGAAAACAGAATATTTTTCTAGTTAATTTTCTACTTTTTGCTGATTAATAAAAGATTGATCGTATTGCAGTCTATCGAATTTAAAAGAACTCACATTTCACAAGTTTAAAGTTATAGTATAGACAACTCAAATAGATTTTGTATAATGTATAGTACTTCTTTAATCTATGAGGTACAGTTTTAGATCGCCCCGCCCCCCTTAAAAAGGGAGGAGCCTTCAAAGTCCCCCTTTCTAAGGGGGATTTAGGGGGATCGTAAATGTATCTTATGACCGTGGGAATTGCTATAGTAGTCTCTATTACTATTAGACTTATCCAAAAATTATCAACATTATTCACAACAATAATTTAACTTCTGACTGCTGTTATACCTAATGTATATTTGTGAAAATTCCGATTAATTATTTAGTTTTCAAGGTGCAGATATGGCTTGTTTTTCTAGAGGTTGTTTTCCTCTCCTTTAACTGCCACATTTATATACTACATAAATAATACATAAAGTGTCAAGGGGGTAGAAAAAATTTTTTTTCAGGATATTGAAAGTTAACTATATCAATAGATACAGGTAAATTACAGTTAGTAAAATATAGATATTCTGCCAAAAAGCCTCCATAAAATCTAAAATCTAAATTTACATTCCCATTTCCAGAACATGGTATGAAAAAGTAGTCCAAAATTATTAGTTTTAGGAAGAATAAAATGAGTGAAAAATCTGCGGCAGTTGTCATAGGTGTTGGTTCAGAAGAAGGTTTAGGTGCAACACTTGCTAAATATTTTGCCAAAAAAGGTTTGCACGTTTTTGTTGCTGGTCGTAGCGGAGATCAACTACAGTTAATTGTGGAAAAAATTATGCAACAAGGGAATACCGCAACTACTGTTGTTACTGATGCAACAGTCGAACAAGATGTCGAACAACTATTTACAGTCGTGGAAAAAGCAGGTTATCCTCTTGCTCTTGCTGTTTACAACGCTGGTAATAATATTCCTGCACCCTTATTAGAAACAGACAGCGGAACCTTTATCAACCTTTGGCAAAACAATTGTTTTGGTGGATTTTTATTTGGAAAACAAGCGATCGCTACCATGAAAAAGCGACAACAAGGTACCCTTATTTTTACAGGAGCAACTGCTTCGTTAAGAGGAAAACCACCTTTTACAGCTTTCGGAGTAGCAAAAGCAGGTTTGAGAGCTTTAGCTCAAGGGATGGCGCGAGAATTTTGTCCAGAAGGTATTCATGTTGCTCATGTAATTATTGATGGTGTTATTGATGGGGAAAACTCTCGTAGAAGGTTCCCAAATTTTGTTTCCCAAAAAGGTAAGGAGGGTTTATTACAACTTGAAGCTATTGCAGAAACCTATTGGGCAATTCACCAACAACATTCGAGCGCATGGACTCACGAACTTGACTTAAGACCATTTAAAGAATCTTTTTAAAGGCTAGAGAATTAATTAGACAGTGCAAAGTTCTTAAAATAGCCATAGCTAGCAATGGCTATCACCACTCCCTCTCTATTTCACAGCTATACATGCTATAAGGCTTTACCAGTAATACTTTCAGTCTTGAAAGTAAACCGTTTTTAGAAGAACCTTGTACTCTCCAGTAATTAAGTCTAAAATAAAAATTCAAAAATTAAGATAAATAGTTTGAGATAAATAAATTTTTTACCTCAAAAAAAGCATTTTTTCATCTTGTGTAGTATTGCATAATGGCAAGATATCAAAAGTGCTTTATTCTTTTTTTTCAAATTATCAATTCTGCTAATGCTAAAAAAACTTTACGTCAACAACTTTAAATGTCTGGTTAACTTTGAAATTAAATTCTCAAATATAAACTTACTACTAGGAGCAAATGGTTCGGGAAAAACAACAGTTTTTGAAGTTTTGCATAAACTCCAAAAATTTATATTAGGAGAATTTGAAACTAATGGAAAATATTATCAAGTCTCAGAAATTTTTCATCAGCAAGATTTAACTAGATGGCAAAACTCACCTGTTCATAAATTTGAGTTAGAAATTGCAGGAAACGGAGGTACATATTTATATGTTCTAGAAATCGAATATCCAGATAATTCTTTTCCCAGAATGCGTTATGAAAAATTGACCTTCAATAAAAAACTTCTATTTGAGTTTAATATCGAGCAAACTTTCGGAGAAATTCCTTTTGCAAGACTATTTAATGATTACTCTAGCACCGAAGGATCTATGCTTACATATTTTGATTTCTCACGCTCAGGAGTAGGTTTTGTTCCTGAAAGACCAGACCAACAAAAACTTACTTTATTTAAAAAATTAATTGCCAATTTTTTTATTGTTCAAATAAATCCTTTTGCCATGACAACAGAAAGTCGTCAAGAGGAAAAACATCCTTATAGAGATATGTCAAACTATGCTGCTTGGTATAGTCATTTATCTCAAGAATTTATCAATCAAATATTTGAACTTACACTAGAATTACAAAAAATAATCAAAGGTTTTAATTCTTTCCAAAATCAAAAATCTGGAGAAGCCAGAATTCTTTCGGCAATTTTCAACCTTCCCAGTAAAACATCTTATAAACTCAACGAATTATCAGAAGGTCAAAAAACATTAATCGCTCTATACACCTTACTATTTTGCACACCAGAAACCGATTGTATTTTATGTATTGATGAACCAGAAAACTTTCTAGCTTTACCAGAAATACAACCTTGGCTGATGAAACTTTTTGATTATTGTCAGTCGAATCAAAAACAAGCATTATTAATTTCTCATCACCCATCTTTAATTAACTATTTAGCCAGTAATTCAGGTTATTGGTTTGAAAGACAAGAGAATCAACCTGTGCGGGTACAGAAAATAGTTCAAGAAGATGAAGACGGTTTATCAATTGCCAAACTGATAGAACTTAGATGGATTTATGATGATTGAATAAAAATTATGTTTCAAGAAACCGGGTTTGTTGAAGGTAAATATTAGTATTGTGGGGATTTAATACAAACCCGGTTGCTATCTTTTGATTTGATATTACTTCTAAATTAATATTGCTAAAAATGACTAAAGTAACAATTTTGTGTGAAGATATTGACCAAGAAAGATTTATTCGGCAATATTTAACTATTCGAGGTTTATCATCTGAAGATATTACCTGTTTTTCAAATCCTAAAGGTTTGAAAGTTAAAAATAATAATGCTTCGATTTTAAAGTATTATCCCAAAATTTTAAAAGATTATAGAAGAATAAAAAATTATCAAGATATTGCAGTAATAGTAATGATTGATCCTGACCATAAAACTGTATATGAAAGAATTCGTTCTCTGAATATGGCTGTGAATAAAGAAGAAGGAGAGCGAAACAAAGATATGCGTTTACCTAATGAAAAAATAGCTATTTTTGTGCCTGCCAGAAATATAGAAACTTGGTTTTATTATATTAACGGTAATCAAGATTGTCATGAACAAGATGACTATAAAAATAAAACTCTAAATACAACGGAAAGAATTACATTAGCTCAAGCTTCAGCAATAAAATTAGCATCCGATATTTGTCCTCAAGGACTTGATGAAAATGCTCCATATTCCCTACATCATGCTTGTAATGAACTGCAACGATTACAATTAGATAAGTGATAAAAAAGTTTTTGTTTGTAGTAGGGCTTTAGCCCTATATATCTTCGGGCTAAAGCCCTACTACGAGCTTTAATTATAACTATCCAACCGGACATGATATGATGGAGTAAAATTCGAGTCAACAAAATGTTTAAAAGTTACAAAGATATATTTAACCAACGGGGTGTTTATTACCATCAAGCAATGGTAAAGTATCCTCTCGCGAGAGCAGAAGAATTTAACAATATAATTAGATTGTCTGATTTACAAAATAATCAAATTATTTGTGATGTACCTTCAGGGGGATGCTATATCAGTAATTTTATTCAGCAGAATCTAAAAATCATCTCTATAGAAACATCAAGTGAATTTATTAAAGATTCTCAAAATACAGCTAACAATACTATTTGAGTTTGTGAGGATATTAGTAATACTTCTCTTAACTCAAATAGTATCGATCGGATTATGAGTTTTGCTGGTTTACATCATGTCGATCCCAAAGTTAATTTTGACAAAGAAGCTTACCGTTTATTAAAGCCAAGCGGAATATTGTGCATTGCAGATGCTTTAAAAAATTCCAAAGTTGCTAAATTTTTAGACATTTTTGTCGATCAATATAATTCTATGGGGCATCAAGGTAATTTTTTAACTGAACAAACAAAATAAAAACTAAAATTTATTAATTTTCAAGTCCTACATAACGCTTCTATTAGTTATAATTGGTGTTTTGATTCAGTGGCTAATATGGTACATTATTGCCAGTTACTTTTCGGTCTCGATCAAGCAAACTATAACCAGATTCTAGAGGGTATTGAAAAATATTTAGGATATTATTTAGAAGATGATAAATGTTATATGAATTGGGAATTACATTTTATTAAATCTATTAAAAAGAATTAGGTTTTTATATAAATTTATTTTACTCATCAACACATACAGGACTTATCCAACCAGGGCAAACCTATCTAATTCCCTTATTTGTATATATCCAGAACTTTGTACTGTCCAGTCATTTCAGTTATCAGTTAGCCTCCTATCGGAGGAACTGCGTTAACAGTTATCAGTTATCAGTACCTCCAAGTGAACCATCGGGATTGAAATAAGGAATATTCTTGATTTTATCCCCTTAAAAGAGGAGGCGTAACTACCCCAATTTTCCAGTCATACTTAAATACATAGAACAAAGACTCCTTTATAAATTTTAATGCTAACAAAAAAAGATAAGCCAATACAGAACAACACTCAACCTCTAGATTTTAAATTAGCTATGCCATCATTGCTAATAGGAGTTTTTATATTATCTTTCGCTGCTATTTTCATTCGACTAAGTGAAAGTGAACTAGGCCCCGCAGGAACAATTTTTAATCGCTATTTAATTGCTTTTGTTGTTTTATATCTGTGGGATCGAATTCAAAGTTTGAGCATTGCTAGTAATTTAACAAAGCCCGAAGAAAATATTGAATTAAAAGATTGGGGCGACTTTATTCTTTCATCTATTTTTGGAACTTTAGCAACTTTTTTCTGGGCATGGTCTTTAACTCAAACAAGTGTAGCCAACTCAAACTTGCTTCATAATATGACTCCCATATTTGCGACATTAGGAGGATGGCTATTTCTATCTCAAAGCTTCGATCTTAAGTTTTTATTGGGGATGAGTTTAGCCTTGATCGGAGTCATCACCATCGGATGGGGAGACTTTCAAGCTGATGCTAGTTCCCTTGGGGGTGATGCTTTAGCTTTGCTATCTGCTGTCTTTTATGCAGCAAACTACCTAATTCGAGAGAAACTCCGCTCCAAATTCTCGGCAACTAAAATACTTTTATGGTCATGCTTCTTTTCCCTCTGCTTTACCTTGTGTCTAACACTAATCACTGAAGACCAAATTTTTCCGCAAACCTGGCAAACTTGGTTAGCAGTATTGGGTCTCGGTCTTCTTTGTCAAATATTAGGACACGGGTTACTTATCCACAACCTCAAACATTTCTCCTCTAGCTTTGTTACTATATCAATGTTGCTTGAACCTTTACTGACTGCTATTTTTGCTTGGTTGATTTTTGCTGAACCATTAACCTATCTAAACTGGATAGCCTTTTTATTAGTTTTAGCTGGCATCTACTTGACTAAGGAGAGTAAAGGTGCCATAAAGAAAATTAGCTCAGTGCCGACAAAATAGAAAATCAAAAAAAGAGGGAACAGGGAACAGGGAAAAGTAATTGATAATTTATGGATAAGAATTGATTTTATTTTGGATTTTCACGCCTATGTCTATTAGGTACAATAACTAGAATTTTGACGTGGTAAATATTTTTTGCTTGTTCGCCTACTCATTTATATCAAATCCGCTCTTCATGGAAGCGTTATCAGAAACCGGGTTTGTGGGAGGTTAATGGTAGGGACGTTGCATGCAACGTCCCTACAAGGGCATTTGATACTTTCCCCGGTTTCTCTGCTTTTTTATACCGATACTACCGGATTTGATATTACTCCCCTTTTAATGCTCATAATTACCTGATTTGTTTATTGTAGAGAGTACCTTGAAATTAGCTCCTGACTCCTGACTCCTGACTCCTGACTCCTGACTCCTAAACTCCTTACTAATGACTGATATGATAGGATAGTTTGCCCATAGGAAAAAGATAAAAAACATCCCGTACTTTATGTCTTCTGATGCTTCTGATGCTTCCGTCTCAACTACTTCCACCTCAACACAAGAAGTAAGTACCAACTTACAAGTCAGGTTCAAAACAGAGGAAGGAAAGTTGTTATTACTATTGCCACCAGAATCTAATCATGGTGATATGGAAAGTCCAACAGCCATGACTTGGACAGAAATTTGGCAACAATTAAAGCAACGCCTCAAAGCGGGAGAAAGATTTTGGCAGCCAAAAACAGAAGTAGAGCTAATTGCATTTGACCGTCTCTTAGATACTCGTCAACTCCAAGAAATAGCTGAAGCTCTCTTAGAAGTAGAACTAAAATTAGAAAAAATTAGCACATCACGTCGTCAGACTGCTGTAGCAGCAGCTACAGTAGGTTATTCTGTGGAACAAAAATCTGTCTTGAGTACCCTAAGTCAAACTCCTGTAGAAAAAGTTCAACCCTTAGCTGAACCACTTTATCTACAAATGACTGTACGTTCTGGAGTAGAAATTCGACATCCAGGTACCATAATAATTGTAGGAGACCTGAATCCAGGTGGCTCTGTAATTGCAGATGGGGATATTCTTGTATGGGGTCGTTTACGGGGAGTAGTCCATGCAGGTGCTAAAGGAAATTCTAAAAGTGTGATTATCACTTTGCAAATGGAACCAACTCTCATTAGGATTGCTGAGCAAGTTGCTCGTGGGCCAGAAAAAGCACCAGTCCAATTTTATCCTGAAGTGGCTTATGTGGTAGACCAAGGGATTCGCATTAGCAGAGCTAAAGATTTTGCTAAGATATATCGTTAACGAAGTCAGAATTCAGAACTCAGAAGTCGGAAGTTGTTTTTGTAATGGGGATTTAAGCTCCCCTCCAAAAACATTTCGCCTTTTAAGGCGAAGTTTTAGACCCAATTATTTTGATAAATTTATTTAGGATATAGATGAGAAATCTCTAAAAATTATATTTTTAATCTCTCGCAATTAATGGCCTCAAGATAAACAGTTAAAATTTAGGCGGGAAAAATACTCATACAAAGTTTAGAATGTATCAGTTTTAAAGTCTTTGCTAACTAACTTAATTTGGCAAAAACAAAATTTTATTGACACAATTATCCTTTGTATTGTAACAACAATTGACTATACACAATTACTTAATGTCTAATAGCTTATGAGCAGAATTATTGTGATTACTTCTGGTAAAGGTGGAGTGGGCAAAACTACCTGCACAGCCAACCTGGGCATGGCTTTAGCTCAACAAGGTCGCCGAGTCGCAGTAATTGATGCAGATTTCGGTTTGAGAAATTTGGACTTACTTCTGGGTTTGGAAAATAGAATTGTCTATACAGCAGTAGAAGTTTTAGCAGGAGAATGTCGCCTTGAACAAGCAATAGTTAGAGATAAACGACAACCCCGTTTATCTCTTTTACCCGCCGCTCAAAACCGGATGAAAGAGGTAGTTACTCCTCAACAAATGCAGGAATTAGTAAATATGTTGATGCCAAAATATGACTATATTTTGATTGACTCTCCTGCTGGAATTGAACAGGGTTTTCAGAATGCGATCGCGCCAGCCCAAGAAGCTATAATTATTACAACCCCAGAAATATCTGCAGTCCGTGATGCAGACAGAGTAATTGGACTCCTAGAAGCAAATAATGTCAGAAATATTCATCTAATAGTTAATCGGATTAGACCCCTGATGGTGCAAGCTGATGAAATGATGTCTGTACAAGATGTAGAGGAAATACTTGCTATTCCACTCATGGGAATTATTCCAGATGACGAAAAAGTAATTGTATCTACTAACCGAGGAGAACCTTTAGTATTAGCAGAAAATATTTCTCAAGCAGGTTCAGAATTTAATAATATTGCTCGTCGTTTGGATGGAGAAAAAGTAGAGTTTATAGACTTGAACCCCCCACCAGAAAACTTTTTTACTTGGTTGCGCAAACTATTGTCATCTAAAGTTATTTGATCCTTGAAAATCTTACCTCAACCTACCTCATAAATTAACTATCTTAGTTAAAGATAAGCTAATGCTAAACGAAATTATAGAAAAACTTTTTTCTAAAAATACTCCTAATAGTCGTGAAGAAGTTAAGCGTCGTCTGAAATTAGTTATTGCCCATGACCGCGCCGATCTAAATCCAGAAATCATTGAAGCAATGAGAAAAGAAATTATGGAAGTAGTATCTCGCTATGTCGAAATAGATGATAGTGATTCAGAATTTTTGTTAGAAAATAATCAAAGAGCTACTGCTTTAGTGGCCAATTTACCTATTAAACGTATTAAGGTCAGGCCAGATACTGATAATAGTTAAGTAATAATATAAGGACGAGCAACAATTTTAACATTATTGTTGACATTATATTTTATTTGTTTTTTTATATTTGACAATAGTCATATAAAGTGATATGCAAAATTATTTCAGTATCATACAGAAAATTCGTGAGCAAAATAATTAATATCATCCTGGATGAACGCTTCAGTGATACTCTAAAAAATGACCGGAAAATTGGGTTTCAACCTATGCCCTTTTAGGACATGAAAAAATGGACTGAGTGAAGTTACAGTGTGGGGAGCGAACAGACTTCGATACTCCAAACTGTCAAAACGCGAGGGTCTTTTTGTCAAACAGCAAGACTTGGCCGGCAACAGCCTTCACTATAATAATTGGTGATGCGTGTGCAGATTCAAAGAGTCAGCTTTGAGTAGGTTAAATGTTGCACAACTAAGGTTTTTCTTAATAATTGAAATGCCCCGTATTTGTCTGGGAAAAGCCAAAAGTTAATGATAAACTCATGTCTTGAAGCACTATCTCAAAATATCAATTCCCCCTAAATGGGCTTTTTAAGAGGGAAAAAGTATAAAACACAGGGCGGTTGGGCATCCCGTCCTTAGAACTTCGTCAAGTCCGATGGGGTATCGCGACTGAGAAGTCAAAAGCCTAAACTATACCACAAGGTTAGTTTAGAAATATGTCAGTATGAATCTCCCATGTAGAACATAGGAGAATATGTAAGATATTAATCTTCAAACCAAAACCTTTCCGAGCAATTTCGGATAAGTCAATAATTTATAGATAGGTAGAATGGTAAGCACCGCAGAAAAAACAAACGTAGGATATATTACTCAAATTATCGGTCCAGTAGTAGATGCTAAATTCCCTAGTGGAAATCTTCCAGAAATCTACAACGCCTTAACAATTACAGGTCAAAATGAAGCAGGACAAGATGTGTCCGTGACCTGTGAAGTACAACAACTTCTAGGGGACAACCAAGTTAGAGCTGTGGCTATGAGCGCCACAGATGGCCTGGTACGTGGTATGGAAGTAGTAGATACCCGTGCTGCAATTAGTGTACCAGTAGGAACCGCCACCCTTGGTAGAATATTTAATGTTGTCGGTGTACCTGTAGACGAACTAGGTCCAGTTGGAACTGAGGACAAATCCCCAATTCACCGTCCAGCTCCTAAACTTGTAGAACTAGAAACAAAACCTGCTGTTTTTGAAACAGGTATTAAAGTTGTAGATCTACTCGCTCCTTATCGTCGTGGTGGGAAAATTGGTCTATTTGGTGGTGCGGGTGTAGGTAAAACCGTTATCATCATGGAGTTAATTAACAACATCGCTAAAGCTCACGGTGGAGTATCCGTGTTTGGTGGTGTGGGAGAACGGACTCGTGAAGGTAATGACCTTTATAATGAAATGATTGAGTCCGGGGTGATTAACCCAGAAAACCTCACCGAATCTAAAGTGGCCTTGGTTTATGGTCAGATGAATGAACCACCAGGAGCTAGGATGCGTGTCGGTCTGTCAGCTTTGACAATGGCAGAATATTTCCGGGATGTTAGTAAGCAAGACGTACTACTATTCATTGACAATATCTTCCGATTTGTACAAGCTGGTTCTGAAGTATCTGCTCTTTTAGGAAGAATGCCTTCTGCTGTGGGATATCAACCTACCCTTGGTACAGAAATGGGTGAGTTGCAAGAACGAATTACATCTACAAAAGAAGGTTCAATTACTTCTATTCAAGCTGTATATGTACCTGCGGATGACTTGACAGACCCTGCTCCTGCTACTACCTTTGCTCACCTAGATGCTACTACAGTATTATCAAGAGGTCTTGCTTCTAAGGGTATCTATCCAGCAGTAGACCCCTTAGATTCTACATCTACTATGTTACAACCAAGTGTAGTTGGTGATGAGCACTATAATGTTGCTCGTTCAGTACAATCTACTCTACAAAGATACAAAGAACTTCAAGATATTATCGCCATTCTTGGTTTAGATGAATTATCAGAAGATGACCGCCTAGTTGTAGCTCGTGCTCGTAAGATTGAGCGTTTCTTATCACAGCCATTCTTTGTAGCTGAAGTATTTACAGGTTCTCCTGGTCAATATGTGAAGTTGGAAGATACCATGAAAGGCTTCAAAATGATTTTATCTGGTGAACTTGATGATTTACCAGAGCAAGCTTTCTACATGGTGGGTGGTATTGACCAAGTAATGGCTAAAGCTGAAAAGATGAAAGCAGAAGCATAGTCATGCTTACCCTGTTAGTAGTCAGCTAGCAAATAAATGTTGACAGTTGACTTGTTGGTTATCAATCCTGAGAGCTACAGTCAACTGACATATAAAAAACAATAACAAATCATTGACAAATGACATTAACTGTGCGTGTAATAGCTCCCGACAAAACAGTTTGGGACTCAGAAGCTCAAGAAGTAATCCTACCTAGTACAACAGGTCAATTAGGAATTTTAAGTGGGCACGCTCCACTGTTAAGCGCTCTTGATGCAGGTGTAATGCGAGTTCGTGCTGAAAAGGACTGGATGCCGATCGCTCTGATGGGTGGTTTTGCTGAAGTAGAAGCAGATGAAGTAACTATACTTGTTAATGGTGCTGAAAGAGGAGATGAAATTGACAAAGAAGCAGCTCGTTTAGAATACGAGGAAGCCGAAAAACGTCTGCAAACTGCTGAAAGTAGTGATAATCTTCAAGAAAAGATTCAAGCTAAACAAACCTTAAAGCGAGCAAGAGCACGTCTGCAAGCTGCTGGTGGAATGGTTAACTAAAGTCCTACTTCTATTAACAGGGACTGCATTTGCTCCAAGGTCAGTCCCTGTTA
>NZ_JAAHGT010000217.1 GCF_010672385.1 Okeania sp. SIO2F4 | reverse complement strand
TGTATAAAAAAATGTTCCATCTTCACATAATGCCAAATCTTTCTATATTTCCCCATCCCCCCACACTCCCCACCCTCCCCACACTCTATTATTTAATTACACCGATGCTACCGGACTTGATATTACCTCTCCCTAAAACGGATTGGATTGAATAAAAGGAAAATATTCACATTGTTTCTCCACGGCGAATAAGAGGATTTTTACCTTAATTATTCGGTAAATGTCTCCGATAAATTAGATAATTATTGTAAGCATTCAGCTAGCTCGCGGTCAGCTTTTAGCTGTTTCATAAATAATGAATATATACTCTCTCGGTCAAGGTCAGTTTTTTCCAATACTTTTAATTATCCTTAAATCTCTCAGTACTAATTCCTGCTCTAAAGGCAATTAACTAAGAGCTGATAGCTGATGGTTGATGGCTGAATCCTTACTAATTCTTAACTCTTTTGATAACGCATTCCTGGTAATTGAGTTACTAATCCTAATAATTCTAATTGTAGAAGAGAACTAGAAACTTCTCCTGATGATAAACCTGTTTTTTGAATAATTAAATCTAACAGAATAGGCTCACTAGAAATATGCTGAAAAATCTCAGCCAACATGGGTTCTAAATCTGGCATAGAAGTCTGTTTTTTATCCTCAAACAAAGATAACTGTTCCGAAGATTCTCCCACATCAATATCTAAAGGTGGCATTGCTCCTAACATTTCTAATAATCTATCCATAGTAATTGGAATTACCTCGGCACCTTTATTAATTAACTGTAAACAACCATAAGATTTTTCGTCATCTAAACGAGCGGGTAAAACATATACATCTCGACAAAATTCATTTGCCATATCTGCTGTAATTAAAGCACCAGATTTTTGCGGAGCTTCCATAATTAAAACTGCTCTACTTAATCCGGCAATAATTCTATTACGTTGTGGAAAATGTTTAGAATTTGGTTTAGTTCCCGCCGGATATTCACTAACAGCTAATCCCTGTTTAACGACTTGTTCAGCTAAACTTTTATTTTCCCTGGGATAAACCATATCAACCCCATTTCCGAATACAGCAATAGTCCGACCACCTACTTCTAAACAAGCACTATGAGCTTCCGTGTCAATTCCTGCTGCTAATCCCGAAACAATTGTAAACCCACTTTTTGCTAAAATTGAACTTATCTTCCGAGTCCAACGACGACCATATTCCGAAGGGTGTCTGGTACCAACTATTCCTACTGTGGGAGTAATACCTAGTATTTCTTCGGAGTCTACTACACCTCGATAATATAGCAGAGGCGGAGGTGTAGGAATTTCTTGCAGGAGACGGGGATAGTCTGAGTCTGCTGGTGTCCAAAAATTAGGATTTTTCTCAATGTGTTGTTTGAGGAGTTCTTCTGGGTTAATGCGCGATCGCTCTTCGACTATTTTCTCTACTTTGTGACGGCCAAATCCTGATATGTGGCCTAATTCTGCCGGGGTTGCTGTCCAAGCTATAGCTAAGGTGTCGAATTGTTGTTTGAGTTTTTGTAGGGCAATTGGACCTATACCGCTAATTTTTGCCCATGCTAACCAATAAGCACGTTCTTCTATCAATTATTTTGTCCTCTTGAGCAATGATCGGTTTTGAAATTATTGTAGGTTGGGTTGAGGGACGAAACCCAACAAACTCTTCAGTGAAAAGACCTAACCCCCCGACCCCCTTCCCTGCAAGGGAAGGGGGAGAGTATTTCTAGCATTTTATCCTCACAGACAGACTAATAATTATGACTTCCGTGCAATGTTAAGAAAGAAATATTTCTCTCCCCTCTCCTTGTAGGAGAGGGGTTGGGGGAGAGGTCTTACTTACCTCAACCCAAGACCATATAATGGTTTGGAGACCAAACTCCTACGGTTAATTTTTTTTCTGTATTTTATTGACTGTTTATTCAACATTAGCTAAACTATATATATAGGAAGTAAAAAAAGGTTTCAAAACAAAATAATTTATCTGATAACTGATAACTGAAATGACTGGTGCCAGCCAATTTATAGGCTAAAACCGAGGAATTTTTTGTGGAAATTTTGTCAAAAATTGGAGAAAAAAATATGACTAATAATATAGAAGTAGTTTTCAGTTTTGACACGACTGGGAGTATGTATCCTTGCCTAACTCAAGTACGTCGAAAAATTCAAAGTACAGTAACTCGATTAATCTCAGAAATTCCCGGTATTCGGATTGGAATTATTGCTCATGGAGATTATTGCGATCGCGACTCTACCTATGTGACTAAACATTTAGAATTATCTCAAGATATAGATAGTATTTGTAATTTTGTAGAAAATGTAGAAAGAACCCGTGGAGGAGATCCGCCAGAATGTTATGAATTAGTATTACATGAAGCTCAATCTTTAGGTTGGACGACTGGAGCAACTAAATCTTTAGTATTAATTGGAGATGATATTCCCCATCCACTAGCTAAAAATCCCCAAAAGTTAAATTGGCGAGAAGAGCTAAGTAAATTATCAGATATGGGAGTAACAGTATATGGAGTTCAAGGATTAAACCGTCGTCATGCCACAAAATTTTATCAATAATTGGCAGAAAAATCCGGTAGTTTTCATGTCGATCTAGACCAATTTGCTTATATTAACAATCTATTTTTAGCAGTTTGTTATCAACAATCTTCCGACGAACAATTGCAAAATTACGAACAGGAAGTTGTCGAAAATGGGCGGATGAGTCGTGGTTTAAGTAAGATTTTTAAGTTTGTCTAGCAGAAGTCCCGCACCATAGTTAACTTGGTGTCGGGATTCAGGCGTTATTTTTGAATCATTTTATCTACTTCTAAGCGCTTATCTTCAACATCATCAGGTAAATTATCTATGAAATCACTGATTACTTGTGTCATTGTTTTTTGTTTTTTTACTGCATATAACCTCAACTTATCTAATCTTTCTTTAGTTATTCGACAATGCAATGATTCTTTCATATTTATATGTTGCAATCATGTACACAAACTATTATATTATAGGTATGGTCGAAAGGGAAAATAAAGATGAGAATCGCTTACCAATACAAGTTGCGTCCAACAAACGAACAAGCCGAAAAAATAGATAGAACTTTAGATATGTTGCGGTGTCAATACAACTATATGTTGGCCGAAAGATTTAATTGGTGGGAACAAAATCGGTGTTCGATTAATGCTTGTCCTTTGATATGCCATCTTCCCGAATTAAAAGACCGACCAACAAGATTTAGTCAGCAAAAGTCATTAACTCAATTAAAGGTAGATAGACCTTGGTACAAAGAGATTCATTCCCAAGTTTTACAAGAAGTGCCAAAAAGAGTTGAGCTGGCTTTTGATAGATGGTTAAAAGGTGATGTTAATGGTAAACGATTAGGCAAGCCTAGATTCAAAGGCAAAGGTCAATACAAAACATTTACTTATCCTCAGTTTAAGCAACACCATTTTGTTAATAACAAAGTCAAATTATCTAAAATTGGTGATGTTAAAGTGATTGTACATAGACCTATTCCAGATGGCTTTAGCATCAATACAGTATCAGTTACTATAAAATCTAATGGATATTTTGTCACATTTAGTTTAGAAGATAAGTCTGTACCTGAAATTCAACCAGATATTAGGGGAGGTAAAATGGTAGGTATAGATGTAGGTCTTATAGATTTCTTTGTTACTTCTGATAATGAGTCTGTACCTGCTCCTAAATATTTGAGAAAGTCTGAAGGAAAACTTAAGTCAGCTCAAAGAAAAGTATCCAGGAGAAAGAAAGGTTCTAAACGTAGACAAAAAGCTATTAAACAATTAGCTAAGAAACATAGAAAAGTAGCTGACACTAGAAAAGATTTTCACTTTAAAACTGCTAATAATTTGTTATCTAAATATGACATTATTGCAGTAGAAAAGTTGAATATTAAAGGTATGGCTAAGTCTAGATTAGCTAAATCCGTACACGATGCAGGTTGGGGTCAATTCAATACTATATTAACTAACAAAGCCGTTTCGCTGCGCGACATGAAAAGCGCAGCTCCTCTGAAAGAGGCAAAAGCTGGTCAGTTAATTGTAGAAGTCAAACCTCATGGAACATCTGTTGAATGTAGTAGATGTGGTCATAAAGTCACGAAAACTTTGGCTCAGAGACAGCACAATTGTCCTAACTGTAATCTATCAATTGGTAGAGACTTAAATGCTGCAATTAATATTAAAAATAGAGCCAAAGTATTGATTGAAGACTTGCTGCCACCAATCAAATTTGAAACTGAGAAAGGTACTCAATTGAGCCTCTGAATGAAATCAATTGGAGAGGAAGGGTATTCCTTGCTAGCTCAATCAATGTCTACATAGTAGAGTCGTTGAGAAGCCCGCTTTGTAGCTTGTCTCAAAGTCGGGAGTATGTCACTAAAGGGCGTGGTTTTTATGAGTTTACAAAGACAGAAACTATTCAGGGAAAAAAGGAAATTATTTTAATGGATCGGGCGACTGGAGATATGTTTGAAGGAGAAGCTGCGCGGGAAATGTTGGGTTTGCCTCATGGTGCGACAGTGCGAATTAAACCTAATAATTTGGAGAAATATATGGTGTTTGTGCAGAGTACCTCGGTGAATCGGAAGTTGATTGGTGGGACTCGTTTTTTGTATGAAGTTGAGGATTGGAGTAGGTAGAGAATTGAGAATTGAGAATTGAGAATTCAGAATTTAGAAGTTATATCAAATCTCAAAATGTTGGAATGGTAGGGGCTGGTTCCGCGTTAAATTAATGGTGTTACCAATTATTCAAATGAACCCACCCCCGCACCTGTAGGAAGTCAGAAGTTAGAAGTTATATCATTTTCGGTAAAAAACTTATAATTAGGCTCGTAGTTGGGCTTTAACCCCTCCATAATATAATATAGGGCTAAAGCCCAACTACAAACAAAGGTAGTCCTGTAGATGTAGTGATATTTATAAGTAAATTCCTTTCACTCTCAGAAACAAAACTACAAAAATCACTACTTGTACATCACTACCTAGAAATGATAATAATCTCAGAATTATTCGTATTCTAAAACTCCGTCAATATTAGCAATGCGATCGTCTAAATTAATCTCTGTTGCTTCATAAGTATAGCCATCACGTTTTTCACATTTAGCATTGATTACATATTCGCGGTTACTGAGTAACTGTCCTAGATAGATCTCTTTACAGGTTCGGGAAAACAAATGATCGCCCCAAGATAATGTACCATCTAAGTTGCCGATGTAATCATCTAGGTTAATAGTAGTGTTTTCATACGCACCATTAATTTTTCGGCATTCTGCTGAGAGTGATGAACCATCGAGTTTTATGTCTGCACAACTTTGACTAAAATCTCCTGTTGCCATAGCTCTATCGACAACAAGATTAAAAGAAATAACACAAGCAAATAAAAATACCAACGTAACTTTTAGGAGAAAGTTCAGCTTTTTCATGTTGGATTAATCTCAATTGTAAGGTTTGCCAATAAGATGATTATGAAATATTTTTTACCTTTTTTTAAGATGTAGATATCTTAAATCTAGTTAGAGAGACACTTCTGAAAACTGCTGATTCAGCAACTTAACAGTTTTATTCTCAATAATTCGGTACTTCCTAATCAGCAATCTGATGGTAGTGTACATATTTGTCTTGCACTATCAATTAACTTTATATTTTTTTTGTAATTAACAAAAATTTAAAATTTATTGGTTGACAAGATTGTATAATTTTACCTTTAAACTCCTGCTTCTAGCAATAGACAAACTTAATATATACAACATGATACAACTCAAAAAATGGCAATTAACAATACTAGCTATTCCCCCGCTTGCTGTAGTCGCCTTCCTAATGATATCTGCTGGCAGACAAATCAATGATTGGGGTCTCAACTGGATCTGGGGAATATTCATCCTTGTATTCGTAGGGTGGCGTTGGTTGTTGGTGAAATGGACTCGACCTACAGTTACACAAATGGAGGAAGTAATAGCAGAAGTTAACAAACAAATTCCCACCACAGACAACACAACAACCCCACCCATAGAAAACGAAACTACCAAACAACTAGAAACCACCCTCCAAGAAATTCTCATATCCTGTCGTAACGACCCCCCATTCTGGGAAGACTGGCAAATATTCTGGCAGCGTTGCCAAGAAGTGGTAGTTGCCGTTGCTAATGCTTACCATCCCGAAGTCAAATATCCCATACTCAATATTTACATCCCTCAAGCTTACAGTTTAATTCGAGGTACTGTTGATGACGTAGACAGATGGATGCAAAAATTATCCCCGACTCTGAATCAAATAACTGTCGGTCAAGCATATCAGGGATATGAAATTTACCGCAAGTTAGAACCCTCTGCTCGGAAACTTTTCCAAGCTTGGGGTTGGGCGCAATGGTTATTTAACCCCGTCGCAGCAGCAGCTAAAGTCGCTAGTCGCCGTTACAGCGAACAAGCAAACCAGGAATTGTTGGTAAATTTTAGTCAAATATTGCGGGAAGTAGCGTTACGAAATTTATCTCGACAGGCGATCGCTCTTTATGGAGGTAGCAACCTAGAATTTTCTGAGTCTACTATTCCGACTCCGAGTCTCCCGAAAGCAGAAACTCAAACCCTGGAAAAAATTATTGCACAAGCTCAACCTGCGGAAACTGTGGAGCAAAAACCAGTTAATATTTTGTTGGTGGGGCGCACGGGAGCAGGAAAAAGTAGTTTGATTAATACTCTATTTGAAGCAGATCGCGCCGAAGTCGATGTGTTGCCAAGTACGGATGAAATTAAAAATTATCAGTGGCAAACTGAAATGGGAGAAATTCTCAATCTTTGGGATACCCCTGGTTACGAACAAGCTAACCGCACTGACCTGCGAAAATTGGTGCTTGAATATGCTCAAACTGCAGATTTATTATTATTAGTTACCCCTGCACTCGACCCCGCGCTACAAATGGATGTAGATTTTCTCCAAGACATGAAAGGGGAAATTACTGATTTGCCAGCTATTGTGATGATGACCCAAGTTGACCGTTTACGCCCGATGCGGGAATGGCAACCACCTTATAATTGGGTGTGGGGGGAACGCGCAAAGGAAAAATCTATTCGGGAGGCGACTCAATATCGGGCAGAAATATTGGGAGATTTTTGTAATCAAGTTTTGCCTGTGGTGACGGCGGATATTAAAACTAATAGAAATGGTTGGAATATTGATGCTATCTCTTTGTCTTTGCTAGAAGCTATTGCACCTGCAAAACAATTACGTCTAGCTCGATTTTTGCGCGATCGCGAAGCTCGTAGTGTGGCAGCAGCTAAAATTATCGATCGTTATACTTTTCAAATGGCGACTACTCAGGGGTTAACTGCTTTATTGAAAAGTCCGGTATTGCAATTCATTTCTACTCTGACAACAGGTTCGCCAACTTTAGCATATTTGCTTGCAGAAAAAATTCCTGTGGAAGAGTTGCCTGTAGTTATTGGTAAGTTACAGATGGCGTATGATTTGTTTTCACTGTTAAGTGGGGATGCAAATTTGGGTAGTTTTGACCTGTTAGCATTGTGGCCTTTATTATTAGAAAATCCCTCTTCACCAGACCGTAACGCTTGGGCATTTGGTCATGCTTTAGTTGAGTATTGGATGCAGCATTTAACTGTTGAACAATTGCGGGAAAGGTTTGAGAATTATTTGAAAATATAAGCAAGAAGTTTGATTAGACTATTAATTATGAATTACACAGTACAAGATATTTTCGTCATTGCAACCCACAGGGAAGCAATCTCAAATCCCAGTTTTTCTTACCTCATGCGTAAGTCCTGTTAATATTAATTCTCGGTAATTACAGCGGTTTTTATTTCCGTAGGCTACAATTATTTAAAGTATTCAATCCAACATGATATTAGAGATTGCTTCGGAGGTATTCTGTATCTAAAATCAAATTAATGTTTTTATTTCCTCCTCGCAATGACAGCTCAATTTGTCTTAAAATTTGCAAAATTGATATTCTTTGTAGAGAAAAATTATGGTGACAACTTTATCTCAGACAATAGCAGTTAATATTCCCAAAAAAATTAACCTGAAAATTAGTCACGAACAATTTATTGAGTTAGCACTGGTTAACCGAGATTTACAATTAGAAAGAACTGCCACAGGAGAATTAATTGTTATGGCACCGACACAAAGCGCTACGGGAAATCGTAACTCAAGTATTACAGGACAACTTTGGTCATGGAACTATCAAACAAAATTGGGGAAAACTTTTGATTCTTCTAGTGGTTTTCATTTGCCTAATGGTAGTAGTCGCTCCCCTGATGCTGCTTGGGTAAAACAGGAAAGATGGGATGCTTTAACTACCGAACAACAGGAAACTTTTGCGCCTTTATGTCCTGATTTTGTAGTAGAGTTACGTTCTAAAAATGATACTATTTCCGAGTTACAAAAAAAGATGAAAGAGTATCAGTCAAATGGTGCAAGATTAGGTTGGTTAATTGATACTAAAAATCAGAAAGTAGAGATTTATCGGCAAAATCAAGAAGTAGAAATATTGGAAAATCCTAATAGTTTATCTGGAGAAGATGTGTTGCCTGGGTTTATTTTAGATTTGACAGAAGTTTGGTATTAGGTAGTTGTATTTTATAATATTGTAGGTTGGGTTAAGCGGTAGCGCAACCCAACAAAAACTGCCCAGTAGTAGGGTGTGTTTTCGGCGCTTGAGCCGACATGAAACGCTGCGCGACATGAAAAGCGTTTCGGCTAAGAGCCGACATGAATGCGCAGCATTCCGCAGGAAAGCGTAACGCACCGCAGCACGCTACAAATAAACGATGCGTTACGGCGCAATGTAATATTTGATAGTTCAACCGTAGTTTGTAGTAAGCGCCTAACGCACCCTACTGGACCGTTTCAGCTAAAACTGTGCATGCGAGTTTCCTATTGCATCATTTAAGATGAAACAGTCCACTACAAACTACTACTCCACTACAGTTTTTTCGATTTGAGCTATAATATCTCCTAACTGTCAAGGCAGTTGCTATATATACTTTTTTGAACCATTTATCGGAGGATGATTCCTATGAATTTTATTAAAGCTGGTAGGATGGAAAAAGGTTTAATAGGAGTAATAACTCTAGGGATGAGTATTATTATTGCTAGGCCAAGTATTGCTAAAACTACTATTGGAGATTTACAACGCGATCGCAATGTGACTATTTCTGGCCAAGTGATAGAAATTTCGGGCGATGAATTTATGCTTGATGGTGGTACAGAGCAAATTTTAGTCTATCTTGATGATGGGAAACTCACGAATTTATTAGTGGGAGAAGAAGTAATAGTAGAGGGAGAGTATGACGATGATGATTTTGATGCTATATCTATTACTCGCCAAGATGGAAGTGTAATTAATTTTCAGTTAGCTTCAGATGACGATGACGATGACGATGATGATGATGACGATGATGACGATGATGACGATGACGATGATGATGATGATGATGACGACGATGATGACGATGATGATGATGACTAAGATGTTATAGAAATGATGAGGGCGATGAGGACATTCTCACGCCTCTCAAATTACCAATATATGAAGTAGAGCTACAATTTTCAAAGGTTGGTTATTGTGCAATGTAATATTTGACAGTTAAACTGTACTTTGTAGTAAGCGCCTTTTCATGTAGCTCCGCAAAACGCACCCTACAAACTACTCTACTAGCGGGTCTAGCTTGAAAATGTCGCTAAGTTTCAGCAACCCCGAAGACCTCTCCCCCGACCCCTCTCCTGCAAGGAGAGGGGAGAGATGCTCCCCCTTCCCTTGTAGGGAAGGGGGTTGGGGGGTTAGGTTTTACCCACAATTTTAGCCTAGACACGCTACTACAAACTGATAAAATATTGTCTAATCCTTGAAAATCCTAAAATCAAATCCTAATGAGCAACGGTATTCTAGACGATCGCTTTTTCACCAGACCGACTGAGGATCAAATTCTCTCATTTCCTATATTAATAGTGGGAGGTTCTACTGCTGCATATTCGGCAACCCTCGGCGCACTTAAAGCAGGGGCAAATGTTTGCCTTGTCCAACCAAAACAATTATTAGGCGGACAATTTACCACTCAAGCATTACCTGCTTCTGACGACCCTCAACTAGACCCAAAATTTAACCCAGGGGAAATATATGGAGATAAAGTAGACCGAGACAAATATGCTTTCTCCAAGACTCAATGGCAATTCCGCGAACGTAGTCGGGAACTCCAACCAGTGAATGGTAACAAAATTGATAACCCTGGTGGGGGTTGGGTAAGTGATTTTGCCACAACAACTCTAGTTATGGCACAAGCGCTGAATGAAGCTATCGAAGATTTTCTCAACAATGGCAAGTTAACCATTATTCCCTTTGCCGAACCTGTGGAAATTTTGTTTAGTGAGTCTCCTAACGAACGGCGACAGGTAACGGGTGTTGTCTTTCAGGATGTGCAAAATAATCAACGTTTTACTGTCAACGCTCAAATTACTATTGAAGCGACAGACTTGGGTGACTTATTAGAATTAGGAAATATTGAGTCGCGAGTCGGACAAGAATCACAAAATGATACGGGCGAACCATTTCTCCCCCAAGCACCTTTTCCCGAATGTCAGCAGTCAATTACTTTTTGTGCTGCTGTGGAAAAAACCGCTCAAGGTGGAGGTGTTCCCATCGGACAACCAGAAGGTTATGGCGTCCAACCTTGGTTAAAGACAGATAAATTTACTGCCAGTTTTCAGGGGCGGGCATTTTTTGAGCGGTTTGCCATTTTTACTTATCGGCGAATAAGACGTCTCAAGGAGGGTTACATCCCAACAACCAGTAATGGCGATGTGACTATCCTAAATTATGAGTCCAATGATTATATACTGGGTTTGCTGGTAGGGGTAAGTCGGAGCGATCGCCAAAAACATATTCAGGAAGCGCGGGAATATACTCAAGCTTACATCCATTATTTACAGTCGCAAACACTGAAAACCAACAACTGGCCATTAATAGGTGAGGTAGGGGAGTTAAAACCACGGGACGATCTAACTTGGACGAATGATGGTATTGCTCTGGAACCCTATATCCGAGAGTCAAGACGAGGGATAGCATTAACAACTATTGTTTACCGAGATACTGCCCAACAATATTATGGCGAGCAAGCGCGGGCGCGAACTTTTGATGATAGTGTTGGTATCGGTCATTATGCGTTGTTTGATATTCATCCCACCGATAACCCCAACCATCTTATTTTTAATAGTAAAGAGGAAATGAAATGTTTACCTTTTACTATTCCGTTAAAAGCAATGATACCTATTAGTACAGATAACCTAATTTTATCGGCGAAAAGTATTGGTACAACACATTTGAGTAATTCTGTATATCGGATGCACGCGGTTGAGTGGGCGATCGGGGAAGCAGGGGGTCATTTAGCTGCTTTTGCTCTGAATGAGGGAGTCGATGTGCGCACTATTGCCACAAATAAACGACTCATCTATAAATTTCAAGGTTTGTTAGCTAGTCATCAAATTCCCCTATTTTGGTATAACGATATTGCCCATGACGACCCAGACTTTGAGGCGATACAAATTCTCGCAACGGCAGGTTTTGTCAGGACAGAAAATTACAATCATTTATATTTTCTACCAGAGGGAACGGTAAACCGAGCAGTTGTTTCAGTGGCGGTGGTAAATGTGATGGGGTTTGAATGGCTTAACCCTCAGTTTCCGACTTTTACTGATGTACCGAAGGAGCATTTTGCCTATCGTGCAGTAGAAACAATGGCAGCAAAGGGTATTGTTTCGGGGATTGGAAATGGATATTTTGCGCCAAACTTACGATA
>NZ_JAAHGT010000216.1 GCF_010672385.1 Okeania sp. SIO2F4 | reverse complement strand
AGGCAATATTTTGAGAATCTCTAGTTATATACAAGTTCATAAAGATTTGGTATAAGTTTCTATATCCATTGCTTATCCCCTAAAACTTTGTACCTCACCAATATGAGAATTACTATATGACAAATAACTCTTACTATTTACTATGAATAAAATCAGAAAAAAGCACCCATAAAATTATAGGTACTTGATTTAATACAATGTCAATAAAGTTATAATTCCACCATGATAGAACTTTGGCGTTGCTGAAACCTTGGGATGAATCTTTGTAGAAAAGATAAATCCCATCTTTTACTTCCTATTTCTCTATCTAAAACTATAATTCCACAATGCCAATATGCAAAGTCTCCTACACTTCCGACACTCCCCACAAAGACCACACCCCCCACACCAATTCATCCCGCAAATATGCAACGCCAGAACTTTTAGTAGCAGCCACCACGACGATAGCCACCATAACCGTAGCCATAACCACCACGACGGTAGCCATAACGTACAGGGCGCCCATATCCATAACCACCATAGTAATAGCCACGGCGACCATAGCCATAACTTACAGAGCGACCGCGACCGTAACCATCACAACCACAACCATGACCACCATTAATACTGGCAGAATCTTCAGTAGAAATATCAGAAAATAGTTCGTTATTTTGAATTTCTTGCATCATTTTTTCCTCAGAGTTAATTTAATCAACAAGCTAGTATAAACTTATATTTATTTATACAACTATCTCGTGATTTATAATAGATTATTCTTTAAGTGAGTTAGAGCTTCAGGATATTTTTTTATTTCTATTCAACTGGTGTTTAAAAAGCCTTTGTAAATTAGCAGTCAGTTTTTCAGTAGTTTTAAAAGAGATTAAAACCCAAGCTTTTAAAGAATTCGGTAACTATATTTTTGGGGCTGATAACTGACTGCTGTTGACGGAGTATTCCCTCGGTAAATATAATAGCTACTTCAAGTTTTATCAAACAGCACCTATAATTTTGTAGGTGCTAAATTTAGTTGAATTAGTTGAACTTAAATTAGCTTGAATCAGAGTTACATCGCTAATTTTTAGTAGCAATCATTATAGCCTCTGTAGCTATAACTGACAGGGCGAGAATGGTAACTGTAGCTACGATAGTGGTAGCTAACAGGACGACGATAGTAACGTACAGGGCGACCATAACCATAACCGTAACAATCATCGTAATAATGACCACCATTAATAGTGGCAGATTCTTCAGAAGAAAGATTAGAAAATAGTTCGCTGTTTTGAGTTTCTTGCATAAGATTATCCTCTGCTTTATTTCGGTTTACAAGATAGTTAAAATCTCTATAATTTTATTTAACTATCTTGTAATTTCCGATCTATTATTCGTTAGTTACTTCCAGCATCCGGATATTTTTTTCCTGATTATATGCTATTTATGAGCTGATAAAAAGCACTAAAAAATTTACTTTTTTTTTCAATTAATCAGGAGAAAACTACTCTTAAAAAATTTTAATTAGTAGCAGCCGCCATAGTAGCGACGACGGGAGTAGTAACGTACAGGCCGACGATAATAACGACGATAGCCATAACCGTAATAACGGCTACGACGGTAACGACCATAATATCCATGACCCCCATTGATAGTAGCAGACTCTTCAGTAGAAAGGTCAGTAAAGAGTTGGTTATTTTCTTTTTCTTGCATCGATATTTTCCTCAAGATTAATTACATTAGTAACGTTTAATAATTCCTGTTTACTACTAGGAATTACAATTCATTCTTCTTTAGTAGTTAATAACATCCGGATAGATACCGATCTAAATAGTTTTGAATTAAATATAGCAATCCTAAATGATTTGTTAAAAATCATAAAATACATATAGCAATTCCCAAGAAGAGTGAGGTACAAAATTCCTTAGTTTTAGGGAACACTTAACACTTAACACTTAACAGGAAATAGAATACAAATAAAGATATGTGTACCTCATTAGGCTGAGAAACGCTATAAAAACTCTGAAAATATTAAAATATGACTGCTATATAACTGATTAAAAAAGGAGTCATAATCAATGAGTGAAGGAAGAATTAAAAAGAAAGAAGAAACGAGGAAAATGTTGGATTTTATTGCTAAATTATATCAATAAATTTATACAATAAGTAAGTAGTTATAATCAAGATTTGCTACAAATATAAAATCTTGATCAAACTTGTCTTTAAATAGCATTACAAGCTGATATAGTAATAGTTTAATCTCTAAAATTTATTGATTGATATATCTAACTTGGAGCTATGTTCAGTTTTTCAATCTATTTCCCTTACCGAATAATTAATAATTAATAATTATTAATTAAATACCTTGGTTAAAAGCCAACCCTTTCAAGGGGAAAAAGCGGTCGTTTGCGGAGCAGTCCGTTAGGATGGGATGGCGAGGAGACCTCGCCATATCCAATCTCCTCTTGAGAAGAAAAAATTTTCATGATTAGTCAATCCTATCCGTTTTCTTTCGAGAGGTAATTATTAATTATTAATTGTTGAACAACCTACTAAACTGACACATCTAAAATGGTGCAATAAGTGTAGGTTGGGTTGAGGGACGAAACCCAACAACAATTTTGCTCCCAATCTCCCCATCTCCCCATCTCCCCATCTCCCTAATGCACAGTTTTAGCTGTGTCGGTCCACTACTTATAAATATATTAAACAGCTAAATGCTGATAATTTATCTCTGATTGAAATATGAAAAAATTGACCAGAAAATCAGGTATCATACCAAATCCGGGTATAAAAACAGGCTTGTTCCATCGTCAAATCTCTTATGTAGCAAAAGCTGTAACTTTAAAAATACCGTCTCACTAAGGCCGATTTGGTATCAGTATTTCAAACCTCCTACCTCAGTAGGATGTACTGTTAACTGATAACTGTTAACTGATAACTGAAATGACCTTAGTAATAGCCTCTTATATTCCCCTTATAATAATTAGAATTATAACGTTCATAGTCAGGAGAAGAACGGTTATAACCATAATAACTGCGAGGACAAAGTTGAAAACCTAAAAAACTACGGCGATGTTGATAATTTTCATTGTAACCACCATTTATTGTGGTAGATTCTTCTGAATTCAGTTCTGTAAAAAATTGCTTTTGTTGAGATTCTTGCATGATGAACTTCCTCATGGTTAATAATTTTCTGAAAATAGCAGTAATCTTTGCTGATTTCTTTAACTTCTGAAGGAATTTTAGTTTATACTTCCAAAATAATCTGCAGTATCCGGATTTTTGCCAACTTCTATGATAATTTTATATTGAGCATTAAGTTCTTATGCAAAATTAATTACACATCCTATTGACTACCTATCTCCTGTTCCCTCTCTCAACTAGGAAACTTATTTTGTACAACTACTTAACTTTAATCCTAATTTCTGCCAGTTTTAACCTTATCCGGATCCCTGACAAAATAACTCCTAAGCTAGAGAATTTCCAGTAGAGGAAATTAAAAAAATCGAGAAGTAAGATAACCCATAGAAAGATTAAAATTTCAGAGTGAGATGAGAACTTCCCCGACAATATTTGATTGAACAGGGAAGAATATAAATAAGGTAATTACTTCGAGTAGTTATATCATGTTCAATGAAAAATTTGTCATTGCCAGTCATTTATAGGGGTTTGGTCTGCAAACCCCTAGTAACGGCATTTACGATCGCATATCGTAGGTAATTAGCTGAACTTGATATAGCCTTTCTCAAATTTAGTCTCAAAAAAATTATTTTAGCAAGTGAAAATAAATTATGTTCAATAATTCTGACTCTATAGAAGTACAACCCCTAGAAAGTGATGAATTTCTACCTCCTATGAGTCGTTGGAATAAAATAGGGGGAATGTTCTTAGTGGGAACATTTGGTGCAGCTATTGCCCTAATGAGTGTAGTCAAGTATAATCCTACTGTGAGAACTGAAGCTATTGCTAGACCAACAGGAGATGTAAGAATTGTTCAAGCACTTACAGAAGGTAAAGTTGATAGTATAGACGTAAATGAAAATCAAGCAGTTCAAATGGGAGATACGATCGCACGCATAGATGAATCTGCTCTGAATCGTCAAAAAAATCAACTACAAGAAAAAATCAAACAGTGTGACATAGAATTAGAGCAGATCAATCAACAACTTTCTGCTCTAGAAGTTCAAATTATAGCTACTGCTAAACCTCAAACTTTTCAGCAATCCCGATCGACTACACTAGCAAATAATAAAATAGATGCATCATCCATTGAATCAGCTATTTTAGAGCTATCCCAATCTTTGCCTACAGTTGCTCAACAATTTGCCAAAGATAGACGCGATCTGATAGTCAAGCGAACAGAACTAATTAAAGAATTGACTACTGGCAACAGAGAACTAGAACAGATAAATATTAAGCTTGATAATAGCATAATTAGCGCTCCTGCAAATGGTACTATACTTAAGTTATCTTTGCGTAATCCTGGGCAAACTGTAGAATCAGGAGCAGCGATCGCTCAGATTGTTCCTAGTAATACACCTTTAGTATTTAAAGGTAGAGTGACAGCAGCAGATATTGCCAGGGTGAAAGTAGGTCAACCCGTGCAACTTCGGATTTCTGCTTATCCTTTCCCTGATTATGGTATTCTCAAAGGAACTGTCAGTTCAATTTCTCCAGATGCGATCGCCCCAGAAGTCCTTCAAGAAGCTTATTATGAGGTCACTATAAAACCTGAACGACCTTACTTAGTCAAAGGCGAACGTAAATATCCGATACAACCAGGAATGGAAGGTCGAGCTGATATTATTTCTTCACAGGAAACTGTATTAACTTTTGCTCTCAGAAAAGTTAGACTATTAACTGACTTTTAGTATTTGTATTGTTTTTGGTTGAGGTGGACAGGTTAAGAATAGAACTATATTGTTAATCCTAATCTTTCCACAATCCAGTAATCGCCGTTCTTAGAAACCTATGATAATAATCGAAATCTACAATTATCTGTTCTATTCCCGCTTCTACCTGGCAACGTCGGCCTTACCCAGTCCACAGGCTGTTACGGTCGATACGTCGCCAGTCCTACGGCTCCCCTAGACCGCCTTAGCCAGATTTAAACTAGCATTCAAGTCTCTCTCACCAATGAAACCCTACCCTTTCTCAGGACTTAGATAAATATAGGATTGACGCACGGGAACCCCTAAACCAGTTTATGTGCCTAGATGTCGATTATTCAAACCAGATTTCTCCTAGAAACCGGGTTTCTTTCCATAAGTCCTATCTATAAGTAGTATAAATGCCGAACGGCTAATCAGCATAACTAAATATACAAAAATTACTCATCAGACTAACTAAATCTTGATCTATATCTAAATTTGTGTTATAATTTTCAGTATAATCGAATAATCGAAAAAAAATATTGTTTACCTATCTAGGAATGCAGTTTTTGTATATCACATTAATTAATTTTTTTCAAGTAGGAAAACACATAAAAACTCAAGAAAAAGCATAAATAAATCTTACCATGAGTTTTAAATAATTTAGTTTTACTTATAGTGGCTTGCCAAAAGTAAGTATTCTACATTATAAACATATAAAGCACCTTTCCCAAGGCCACGAAAAATCCACGAATCGGTAAAAGTGAGAATGGGGAGGTAGTGTTCAGGAGAATTTCAAAAAATTAAGAGGTATTATGAGCCAACAGGTTATACACCCGATGGATAAACTCCAGCGTCAGGTGAATTCCCTTCTGAAATCTAATATAATCAAGCCAACAGATAGTATCTGGAAGATTGCCCTACTTTTTGGGGATAAATGGCACTATTGGAAAAAAGAACTGCAAGAGTTTGGTTTTTCGATGCAAGATCCAATTAGTGAACTATTAGCTGTCGAGGCTTGGGAAGAAGATTAGTTTACTAACTTCTTGATCGGACTCAAGCCAGGCTGATGAAAACAAAGCCTTAATATTTTTCCGTTATCAGGAAGCTTATGGTTATAAAACTTGTGGCAACTGTGGTCATGTTCAAAAAAAAACTTGGTTCCTCAAAATTGTTTAAGTCCCCCCAAGTGTAAAACCCTAATTCCAAGATATTTAAACGGTGTACAAACCATTAATATTTCCTCCTTTGTAGCGAACTGCCTTTAGTGTGAATGGTGAACCTATAATATGATTGTTTTAACTGATTTGAGTAGATTAAATCTTGCACAATACGGATAATGAGATAGTATTGCACTACTACAAGCAGTCCTTGTCAAGAACTGAAATATACCTTTATATCCCTGATACCAAGTCAGATTGACAAAAGATTTTCATCATTTTTTTCTGTTATCTCCTTTCAGAAATAACACATCTAAACCAGATTTAGTATCAGCTTATTAAAACTGATTATGTTTGCTTTTTAAAGACAACTATTCAACGCTTCTGCTAACTCTGGAGCAGTTTGATAGCGATCGCTAGGCAATGGTTGTGTAACTTTTTCAATCACCTCCCGTAGTTGTGATGTAATAGTGGGAACGCTTTCAATATAAAACCGATAACCATTACCACGATTATCATAAAAGTGCATTGGACTTTGACCTGTCAGCAAAAAAATCAGAGTTGCACCTACCGCATACAAATCAGATTGAGTTAAAGGTTGCCCGCGGTCTTGTTCGGGGGCGCTATAACCTTCTGCGCCAATTCGCGTACCTAAAGGCGTTCCAATTTCTTTAACTGCCCCAAAATCCAAAACCACTATCTGATTATCGCGACGGCGCACTAGAAGATTAGCAGGTTTAATATCCCGATGAATCAGTGGAGGATCTTGTGAGTGAATGTATTCTAGGACTTCACAAGTCTGAATCATCCACTCTATTGCCTGTTGTGGCAAAATCGGTCCTTGAGTAGCAATGCGTTTCTCCAAATCCTGACCATGAATCATTTCCATTGCCAAATATTTCTTGTCTTCTTCGACAAAAAAGTCGAAAAACTTAGGAATTCCTGGATGGTTTAATGATTTTAGCGCTCTAGCTTCTCGCTCAAATAATTCTTGAGCCTTACGAATTTGAGCCATATCAGCATTCATTTCCTTGAGTACCACTAAAGCAGCAGCAGGTGAAGCCCCCTTACCTTGGGAATTATGTCGCTCCCGATCCCAAGCCAAGTAGGTAGTACCCATGCCACCTTGACCCAATATCCGTAAAACTTGATAATGCTTAATACTGCGTTCAACCTGAATTGGTTGACCACAATAGATACAGAATAAATTTCCTGGTGGGTTATCACCAGCACGAGGACAACATTGCTGGGAAATGTTTGCAGCAGATGGAGGCTGAACTTGAAACTTGAAAATAGGGCCACCTCTGGCTAACTGTATCAGGGAACCATCAGAAACAATTCCCTGAGACATCAAAACTCCATTAACAAAAGTTCCATTTGTGCCTTGACTAACCAAACGCCAAAGATTTCCAGATTGAGACTTTGATATTTTATGTAACTCCAGATGATATCGGGAAACTAAACTATCAGATAAAACAATACTATTATCAGGAGAGCGACCAACCTTAATTATTGATTCGCTCTGAAAGTCCCAATTTTTTAAAGGAGTATTTTTTTGAGGGTCTAGGAGGGTTAACCTAATCACAATTTTAGAGGGAGTAGGGAGTAGTTAATAGTCAGGACGAACGGAGAGTTATAGAGAAGGTGGTCGTGCATAATAGCAAGAGTAATTTTTCTGCCTAGCGTCAACCCATTTAGCCTAACTTTTTGAGCATGAAGGGCTGAAAACCAGGTACTTTTTTCAAGGTAAAAAAGGCTAATACCTTTATATGTCAATGCGCGCCAGATAAATTAAGCAAAGCAATAATTAGAGATAGTTTTTATTATTCATTATTCATTATTCATTATTCATTATTCATTATCCATTATCCATTCTTTCTTGTGGCTTTACTAAAGCACGAATAACAATTGCTGTAATATTATCGTGACCATTATATTGATTTGCCAAATCAATTAACTTACTTACACCCAACTCCAAATTAGCTTGTTTGTCTAAAAGTGGTTCCAGGTGAGTTTGCCAATTGTTTTCCAGAAGCTGATTATCTGTTAAACCATCAGACGCTAAAATTAATAGACTATCCTCATTAAGATTAAAAAACTGTATATCAGGTCTAACAAAATTTTCATCTCGTGGTCCTAAAGCTTGAGTCAATTGATAAGCATCAGGGCGACCATAAGCTATTTCTGGTTCAACTCCGCGATTAATTTCTCTTTGACCTACTTCATGGTCTAGAGTAATCTGCTCTAAACCTCCCTTATGAGAAAAACGATACAAACGACTATCCCCTACATGAGCTACAGCTACTTTTGTATCGTAAATCATAGCCATAACTAAAGTAGTACCCATCCGACTACTACCAGAACGAACTTCTTGTTGGTTAATATTGTAAATTACCTCATTTGCCTGTAAAATTGCTTCACGAATTGTTTCCTCTGAAGGCAAACCTATTGACCAACTACTTTCTGCTTTAAAGTATTGTTTTATAGTGTCTACTCCTAACTGACTAGCTATTTCTCCACTAGCGTGTCCTCCCATACCATCACAAAGTACATAAATTCCTTTAGCCTGAATAATTCTTTCTGTAGAGGTTTCTTGACTTTCTATCTGAGTTTGAATTCCAAAAGTATCTTCATTATGCTCGCGTTGACTGCCTACATCACTTTTACCGGAACTTTCCAAACTTACCAATTGTATTGGTAAAAGTTCAGTATCTTGAGTCTCAATATTATCTACTATTTCCGAGGCAGAATCATCCGTTTGCAAAAGTGTAGGTGCAGATTTAGCAGGTGCTTGAGGTTGTAAGTTATCTTGAGTATTCATTAGATACGATCGCAATTGTTCAATAGTTTGTATCTCACCATTCTGCCAATCTTGAAATAAAGCTGTTATCCAACCAAATTGTGTACGTTGGGATTTCTCAAACAACCATTGCCAGAATAGCATTAAATTTCCTAGAGTTTTCGCTTCACCGGGTTTTGAGTACAAGCGTTGCAACTTGATAGAGTTATTATCTGCTTGATTTACCAAGAGGTTTTCATCTTCGAGTATACTTTGACAACAATCCCAAGGTGTTAGAGCTATCCACAATTCAGTCATTTGTTGCAACCACGATAAAATTTGTAGTTGGGGGAGTTCTGGGTTTCCCCAGAGGTCAACTAATCGTGGCCAACTACTATAATCAGCCAAAAGTAGTATTTCTTCTTCTGGCGTTTGCGCAGCATTCCGAAGGAATCGCGAACTTTCCTCCGAGTACGATCGCCAACTATCGTGAATAGTTGGCAAATGTTTAGGGATTTGGGTCTGTAATGCTATATACGGTTGGGCAATTATGGGGATAATTAAAGCTTCCATCCTTTCGGGAGTTATTTGCTGATCGCAGTTATTTTTCAACCAAGCTTGAATTGGGGTTTCTTCTAGTGGGTAACGGTCTAATACTTGCACAACTACTGTTTGACCTTGATTGCTTGCTGGTATAGTTTCCAATACTTGGTAGCGTTGTTGAGGGTCTAAGTATTTTTCTTCTGATGCAGTGGAGAGAATTTCTGTATCGTTTAAGGATAATGGATTCTCTGTGTTTACTGCTTCAGACATTGGGCTAAGTATATCTACAGTTGCTAATTCTAAATCATCTGAGCATTCTATTGCTTTTGGTTGAGTTTCTTCTACTTCTATATTTAAAACTGATTTAGTAAGATTGTCAGGTTCTGGAGTATCTTCTATTTCAATTTTCTCCTCCAAGTTCTGAGAAGATTCTAAAATCTCTTCAGATTCTTCAGTAATTATATCTGCTGCTGACTCTGCCGAATCTTTGGCCAAGGGGTTTCCTCCTGCAATGAATTCTTCTTGGCTCAGTTTCTTAACATTAATCTCTGGTATACTTGGAGTAGTAATTTCTGTTTGATAGTAAATGATGGCCTTCCATACCTGACCTGTATAGGCTCCACAGTTGTGACATTGTAGAGCGCTCAAGGAGACTTGTAATCCACATTGATGACAACTCTTGTCAGTTAAGGATATACCACATTTTTGACAATATTTATGATTGTTCGGATTTTCAAACTCACATTGGGGACAAATGAGCATAATTAGGAGCGATTCTGTGTCACAACTTCTTCAATTATTGTAGAGCAACTAGAAGGGAATAGAAGTATTGGTATCTTCTAAAATTGTTTGGGAGGCGATCGCTTCTATTGTTTTTAGAGGCACTTCACAAAAGTATTTTTGCCTAAATTGTTCTTCTGATACTGCTGCTAGGAACTTTTGGACTGTTTGGGATGAAGTTTCTGTTAAAGAATTTTCGACCCAGGAGGCTTTTTGATTTTTGGTTTGATTCTGGATTATGTAAAAACTTCTGTCTTTATACTTGACATTAAATCCAAAATGTTGTAATGATTTGAAACCTAATTTAAGAGTAGGATCGCCAATATTTAACTTTTTTAGCAATTGATAACGAGTGACAGGTTGGCTTGTACGGCTGAGATATTTGGCAATTCCCAGGAGTTTTTGCCAGATTTCTAGGGGAGGGACAATAGGAGGTTGGGAGTAGGCGATCGCTAGTTTCTTCTGTTGATTTATTGCTCGTCGGAACCAGATTCGTAAGTCATTCCAGCTTGTGGGACATTCTGTAAGAATAATTAAGTCTTTTTCATTTTCCCCAGGCAAGATCGGATACTTTTGAGTAGCACTATAGTTTGAAGTTAGGATTTTTGAATTTTCATTTCTGGGAAGGGATAGGTCAGACTTTTCATTTGAATTTTCATTTCCCACAGGTAAGACTGGAGACTTTTCACTAGCAATATAGTTTGGAGTTAGGATTTTTGAATTTTCATTTCCCACAGGTAAGACCTGAGACTCATCACTAGCACTATAGTTTTTAGTTGAGGATTTGAAATTTTCATTTCCGGGAAGGGATAGGTCAGACTTTTGAGTAGCACTATAGTTTGAAGTTAGGATTTTTAAATTTTCATTTCCTGGAGGTAATACCTCAGACTTTTCATTTGAATTTTCATTTCCCACAGGTAAGACCTGAGACTTATCAGTAGCACTATAGTTTGGAGTTAAGATTTTTGAATTTTCATTTCCTGGAGGTAATACCTCAGACTTTTCATTTGAATTTTCATTTCCCACAGGTAAGACCTGAGACTTATCAGTAGCACTATAGTTTGGAGTTAAGATTTTTGAATTTTCATTTCCTGGAGGTAATACCTCAGACTTTTCATTTGAATTTTCATTTCCCACAGGTAAGACCTGAGACTTATCAGTAGCACTATACTTTGGAGTTAAGATTTTTGAATTTTCATTTCCTGGAGGCAAGACCTCAGACTTTTCATTTGAATTTTCATTTCCCACAGGTAAGACCTGAGACTTTTCACTAGCACTATAGTTTGGAGTTAGAATTTTTGAATTTTCATTTCCTGGAGGTAAGACCTGAGACTTATCAGTAGCACTATAGTTTGGAGTTAGAATTTTTGAATTTTCATTTTCGGGAAGGAATAGGTCAGACTTTTCACTAGCACTATAGTTTGGAGTTAGAATTTTTGAATTTTCATTTCCTGGAGGTAAGACCTGATACTTTTCACTAGCACTATAGTTTGGAGTTAGAATTTTTGAATTTTCATTTCCTGGAGGTAAGACCTGATACTTTTCACTAGCACTATAGTTTGGAGTTAAGATTTTTGAATTTTCATTTGCTGGAAAGGATAAATTAGATTCATCCGTAGAGAAATACTTTTGAATTTTGAATTTTGAATTTTGAATTCCTCCACGCCAGTCCAATATCCAATCTACAGGATTCGATACTATGACTTGAGTATCTTGGAAATTGGGTTGTACAGCAATAA
>NZ_JAAHGT010000215.1:3914-11892 GCF_010672385.1 Okeania sp. SIO2F4 | reverse complement strand
CAAAGTCGGAAAAATTTTTATCTTTTCGACTTTAGTCTTTACCTAGGAGGGAAAAATTTACCACCTCTAGTCTTTCCTCTTGCCAAAGTCGGAAAAATTTTTATCTTTTCGACTTTAGTCTTTACCTAGGAGGGAAAAATTTGCCACCTTTAGTCTTCCACCTCCCCAAAGTCGGAAAAATTTCTAGCTTTTCGACTCTAATATTTATCTGAGAAGGGAAAAATTTGCCACCTCTAGTCTTCTACCTCCCCAAAGTCGGAAAAATTTCTATCTTTTCGACTTTAGTCTTTACCAGGGAGGGAAAAAATTTAACACCTCTAGTTTTCACTCTTGCCAAAGTCGGAAAAATTTCTATCTTTTCGACTTTAGTCTTTACCTAGGAGGGAAAAATTTACCACCTTTAGTCTTCCACCTCCCCAAAGTCGGAAAAATTTCTAGCTTTTCGACTCTAGTATTTATCTGAGAGGGAAAAATTTGCCACTTCTAGTCTTTCCCCTCGCCAAAAGTAGAGAAAATTTCTACATTTTCGACTCTAGTATTTATCTGAGAGGGAAAAATTTGCCACTTCTAGTCTTTCCCCTCGCCAAAAGTAGAGAAAATTTCTACATTTTCGACTCTAGTGTTTACCTGAGAGGAAAAATTTACCAGCTTAAATCTTTCCCTCTTGCCAAAGTCGGAAAAATTTTTATCTTTCCCCCTCTACTATTTATTTGAGAGTCAAAAATTTGCCTACTCCAGTCTTTCCCCTCGCCAAAAGTAGAGAAAATTTCTACATTTTCGACTCTAGTGTTTACCTGAGAGGAAAAATTTACCAGCTTAAGTCTTTCCCTCTTGCCAAAGTCGGAAAAATTTTTATCTTTCTCCCTCTACTATTTATTTGAGAGTCAAAAATTTACCAACTCCAGTCTTTCCCCTCGCCAAAAGTAGAGAAAATTTCTACATTTTCGACTCTAGTGTTTACCTGAGAGGAAAAATTTACCAGCTTAAGTCTTTCCCTCTTGCCAAAGTCGGAAAAATTTTTATCTTTCTCCCTCTACTATTTATTTGAGAGTCAAAAATTTACCAACTCCAGTCTTTCCCCTACCCAAAGGTAGAGAAAATTTCTATTTTTCCCCTTCTACTATTTATTTGAGAGTCAAAAATTTACCACCTTTAGTATTTTTCCTTGCCAAAGGTAGAGAAAATTTCTATTTTTCCCCTTCTACTATTTATCTGAGAGTCAAAAATTTGCCACCTCAAGTCTTTCCCCTACCCAAAGTCGGAAAAATTTCTACCTTTCCCCTTCTACTATTTATTTGAGAGTCAAAAATTTGCCTACTCCAGTCTTTCCTCTTGCCAAAGGTAGAGAAAATTTCAATCTTTACCCCTCTACTATTTATCTGAGAGTCAAAAATTTGCCTACTCCAGTCTTTTCCCTTGCCAAAGGTAGAGAAAATTTCTATTTTTCCCCCTCTACTATTTATTTGAGAGTCAAAAATTTACCACCTTTAGTCTTTTTCCTTTCCAAAGTCAGAAAAATTTACCACCTTTAGTCTTTTTCCTTTCCAAAGTCAGAAAAATTTACCACCTCAAGTCTTTCCCCTCCCCAAAGTCGGAAAAATTTCTACCTTTCCCCTTCTACTATTTATCTGAGAGGAAAAAATTTACCACCTCAAGTCTTTCCCCTCCCCAAAGTCGGAAAAATTTCTATCTTTTCGACTTCTACTATTTATCTGAGAGGAAAAAATTTGCCACCTCTAGTCTTCCACCTCGCCAAAGTCACAAAAATCTCTAGCTTTTCGACTCTAGTATTTATCTGAGAGGGAAAAATTTGCCACCTCCGGTATTTCCTCTTGCCAAAGTCACAAAAATCTCTAGCTTTTCGACTCTAGTATTTATCTGAGAAGGAAAAATTTGCCACCTCCGGTATTTCCTCTTGCCAAAGTCGGAAAAATTTCTATCTTTTCAACTCTAGTATTTATCTGAGAAGGAAAAATTTGCCACTTCTAGTCTTTTTCAACTCTAGTATTTATCTGAGAAGGAAAAATTTGCCACCTCCGGTATTTCCTCTTGCCAAAGTCGGAAAAATTTCTACCTTTTCCCCTCTACTATTTATATGAGAGGAAAAAATTTACCTGCTTGACTTATTTCTCCAGGAAAAAGTTAGAGAAAATTTCTATCTTTTCGACTCCAGTGTTTACCTGAGAGAGAAAAATTTGCCACCTCTAGTCTTTCCCCTAGCCAAAGTCGGAAAAATTTTTACCTTTTCGACTCTAGTATTTATCTGAGAGGGAAAAAATTTAGCACCTCTAGTCTTTCCCTTACAAAAGTCGGAAAAATTTCTAGCTTTTCGACTCTAGTGTTTATCTGAGAGAGAAAAATTTGCCATCTCTAGTCTTCCACCTCCCCAAAGTCGGAAAAATTTCTAGCTTTTCGACTCTAGTGTTTATCTGAGAGTCAAAAATTTGCCTGCTTCATTTCTTTCTCCAGGCAAAAGTTACTAAAATTTCTACCTTTTTTTGACTCTACTGTTTCGTCGAGAGCAAAAAATTTACCTTGTTACTTCTTTTAACTAGAGATGTGTGGTCTGGAAATCTTTCCCTGAAATATTTCCTCCAAACTTTGATTTCTGATATTTTCCGATTCCTTTCCCCACTTCCATAAACTTTCATAGAAAAAGAAAGATACTCCGGCAAAATTTCTCTTCCGAACAGTTTCTACTTGTTCTTCAATTGTCGTTATCGGAGTAGAATTATTTTTTAAACCAGTCAAAATTCCAATGGCAAAAGGAATATTATTTTTAGCTAATTTAACCTCTGTTCGTTCCAACTCGTTAATAAAACGTTTAATATCTGGACGATAAACCTGTAAAACAATTTCATCAATCCATTTTTCTCTTTCCCAAGTAAACCAGTCTTGCAAATAAGCAGGTAAAGCAAAGTGCAAAGGATTGGGAGATACAGAAATAATACAGTCTGGTTTTATCGCTTTTATTTCTTCAGAAACTCGCTCCATAAAATTATTAATTTTATCTGCTCGCCAACGTACCCAAAAAGTTTCTTGATAATTGTCAGAAGGGGATAAACCAGGAAGTTCTTTTTCATATAATTTAACTGTAAAATCGTCATAACCAAATTGGGCAGGTAAGCCAAAATGATCGTCTAATTGAATTCCATCTATATCGTATTTAGTGACAATTTCTAGAATTAAATCTAAGATAAATTGCTGCACTTCTGGATGAAAAGGATTAAGCCAAACTCGGGGATATTCACCTTCCATTTTTATAGTAGTTCCATCCCGGCGTTTAGTTAACCAATTAGGATGTAATCTTACTAATTCTGAATCTGCTGGTGCCATGAAACCAAATTCAAACCAAGGAATAATTGTTAAACTTTTTTCATGTGCTTCAGTAATAATTTCTTGTAAAAAGTCTCGCCCTTGTAAACCAGGTGTAGGGTCTAAAGATTTGCCAAATACTTGTTGTGCTACTTGACTAGGATAGAGAGTATAACCACCTTGCCAAACAGTAGGATAAAGTGTATTGAAGTTGAGATTTGCTAAACGATTAACTGCTGCTTTTGTACCTGATTCAGAAAATAAAACCTCGCTGTCAATATTGGTTATCCAAACACCACGAATTTCTGTTTTTTGCGCTGTTTTGCTAATTTGATTAGAGGCTAATACCAATGTAATTGTTGTGAAAATTGCAATTAGTGTTAGGGTGATGGTTCGGTAAATTAATTTTGATTTAACCATGAGATTTTAATAGGTATTGAAATTATCTGTGATTGAGCGATCGCTCAGGTTATAAGATTAAATTATCTAAATTTTTCGCGATAATTGAAATTTAGTGAAGCGTTGGCAAAGCCTGGCCTTAGCTACATCTCTCACAACTATAAATTGATAATTGAGCTAAATATAAATAGCATTTTCCTGAAAAACCTCAGATTCAATTATCCAGATTTTTAGTAATAATCAAAATTAGGATTAGGGGGAGAATTAGGTAAATTGATTGAGATTTAGACATGAGATTTTGAGAGATATTAAATTTGTTGATGTTTGAGCGATCGCTCACAACTATAAATTGATAATTGAGCTAAATATAAATAACTAAAATCAAGGATTAGTATTTGATACTATACTTCTTTCTCACAGTTGTCAATTTCAAATAACAATTATAAATCAGGTCTAATCTCGGATGATATAATAAAGATTAAAATAATAGAGTAACATTTATGGTTAGTCAAAAAAATTCAAATAAATATCAAGCAGAAGAAAATGATGATAAGGAAGAATTTTCTGGAAAAGATAATTTAACTTATGACCCCGAGAAAATTAATATTATTACTAGGGAACCCACAATTGAACAGTTACTAAGAAGAATAGATGAAGAAGTTCTTAATTTAGCCCCTGATTTTCAGCGTCATTCTGATATATGGAAAGATGACGTTAAAAGTAGATTGATTGAATCTATTATTATTAGAATTCCTTTACCAGCTTTTTACATTGATGCAACTGATGAAGAACAATGGTTAGTGGTAGATGGTTTACAAAGATTATCAGCTTTAAAGCAGTTTATGAATGATAATAATCTACCTTTAACAGGTTTAGAATATCTCGCCAATGAACTAGATGGTAAAACCTATCAAGAACTGCCCCGTAAATATCAACGTCGTATTCAAGAAACTCAGGTTACAGTTTATCAAATTGCACCTGGTACACCACCTAAAGTTAAATACAATATTTTTAAACGTATTAATACAGGAGGAGAACGTCTAACTAATCAAGAAATACGTCATGCTCTAAACCCTGGTCAAGCACTTAAATTATTAGCTGAAATTGCAAAATATCCAGAATTTACTAATGTTATTCAGCTTGGTGAATCACGAATCAAGCGTATGGACGACCGGGAATTTGTACTAGGTGCTTTAGCAGTAATGCTGACATTTTACAAAGATTATGCGAAGGAAGGAAGAGAAGAATTTTTAGACAATGCCATGAAAAAAATTAATAATTTGTCTGAATCTGAAATTAAAAAACTTGCCAATAAATTTAAAAATACTATGATTGTTTGTCAAGAAATATTTGGCGATGAAGCTTTTCGGAAACCTAAAAAACCAAAACAAAGGAAATTCCCAGTCAATAGAGCTTTGTTTGAAACCTGGTCATTTCATATTAGTCAGCTTAACCGTCAAGAAGTTCAAAAACTTAAAATTAAGAAGCAAGACTTAATAGATAAATTTGCCAAATATGTAGATAAAGATAAAGAATTTGTCAAGTCTATCTCTCAAGCTCAAGACAAGATAGAATATCGTTTTGAAACTATTGGAAAAATCATTAAGGAAGTTATAAATGATTAGTTTAGTACATCTAAAAAACTTTAAACCTTTTGCCAGTCAGCTTTTATCTTTTAAACCATTAACTTTGCTATCTGGTCTGAATAGCACGGGCAAATCTTCTGTCTTACAAGCACTACTTTTAATGCGTCAATCTTATCAACAAGGACTATTAGAAAATCAAGGTTTAGCACTCAATGGTGAATTAGTTTCTATAGGTACTGCTCAAGATGCACTATTTGAAGGAGCAAAAGAGGATTTTATTAGTTTTGAAATTGTCTGGGAAAATGGCAATCGAGGAATCTGGAATTTCTCCTATGATCGGGAAAAAGATGTTCTAAATCTTGCCTCACCACTTGTGACTTCTGATATTTATAAATCTAGTTTTTTTAACAAAAATTTTCACTATCTGCAAGCTGAACGTTTAGGTCCTCGTTTATTTTTAGAAATGTCAGATTTCCAAGTTCAACAACTAGAAAAATTAGGTACTCAAGGAGAATATGCAGCTCATTTTTTATTTGTAAATGAAAACCAAAACATACCAAATCCTAGGTTAAAACATCCACAAGAAGAATCCCTAATTTTAAGAGAGCAAGTTGAAGCTTGGATGGGAGAAATTAGTCCGGGTACACGCCTACAAATAAACCCTAAACAAGATATAGACTTAATCAGTCTTCAATATTATTATGGAGATAGTAATTCTTATCGTTCTACTAATGTTGGATTTGGAATTAGCTATACTTTACCAATTATTGTAGCCATTCTTTCATCCCCTCCAGAAAGTTTAATTCTAATAGAAAATCCTGAAGCACATCTTCATCCAAAAGGTCAAGCAAAAATGGGAGAATTATTAGCTCTTGCTGCTAGTTGTGGGGTACAAATTGTAGTTGAAACTCATAGCGACCATGTTTTAAATGGAATTAGATTAACAGTTTATAGAGGAAAAATTGACCCTGAAAAAGTTAAATTACACTATTTTGACCGCCGAAAACAAGGAACAGAATTTATTACTGAAGTAATATCCCCACGGATAGATCGGAACGGACGAATAGATAAATGGCCGGAAGGTTTTTTTGATGAGTGGGATAATAGTTTAGAAGCACTTTTGGAACCGAGGGAAGAATAAATATGGATTTAGAAATGGTGCTTAATGAACTTTCTCTAGAGACTCCTGTTGCTGATATTTTCACAGCGCAAAAATTAATGTCAGAGTTAATTCAAACTTTACGTCAAGCAAAAAGTTTAGGCGTGAAACCTATTCTTCGGACTCACAGTAATATTAACAATATAGAACTTGTTTGTGATTATCCTATAGCAAGTTGGCGTAACGACAAAATAGTAGATTTAGAGGAGCGTAGATTTTTCCGTAGTCTAATTCTAAAAGCTCCTTTTTGTGAGGATGCTCTTCAAGAAATTAAAGATAAATTTGATTTGTCTGAAGTTAGGCATCAAGGCAAATTAGCAGATGGTCTTCGTTTTGCTTTAATTACTAATTCTCTTGCAGTTAGTTTATTTTCAGATATCCAATGGGATACAAATTTTTTGGAACTTCAGGTGACAGAATTAGACGAAAATGAACAGTTAACTGACTACTCGGAAAAAATTGTTCATGCGAGTCGAAGTAGTCATGTAAAACAACATACGGAATGGATTAAAAATCGCATTGAAAATAAATTATTTGATAGGCAAGTTGATGGAGAAACACTATGGGAAAGGAGACAAGAATTTTTTCCGAATTTAATATTTTGTGAACAAGTAGAGCAACAGTTACAAAGCCTAAAAACTGGCGACCCCATTTTGCAACAGGTAAAGAAACGATTATTGGAATTAGAAAAATACTGTCAAACTTGGCAAACAGGAATTTTTAATCCAAATCTTTTACCAAGCAAAACAACCCCAGAAAGTGACTCAAGAATTCAACAGTTTAGACAACCACTAACTATTAAATGTCCTGATGGTAAAAAACGTCTTTTTAGTTGGCATCTACGGATGACTCCTGGTGCTTGGCGACTTTATTTTTCTGAATATTTAGGACCTGGAAAAATAATCATTGGTTATATAGGTCTTAAGCTAAAATAGTGACAAAATTTGCGATGTAGCCATCCTAAATCTGTAAACCAGTATAACAACAGTTACAAAACCTAAATATCGGCAACCCAATCTTGCAACAAATAAAGAAACGATTATTGGAATTAGAAAAATACTGTCAAACTTGGCAAACAGGAATTTTTAATCCAAATCTTTTACCAAGCAAAACAACCCCAGAAAGTGACTCAAGAATTGAACAATTTAGACAACCACTAACTATTAAATGTCCTGATGGTAAAAAACGTCTTTTTAGTTGGCATCTACGGATGACTCCTGGTGCTTGGCGACTTTATTTTTCTGAATATTTAGGACCTGGAAAAATAATCATTGGTTATATAGGTCTTAAGCTAAAATAGTGACAAAATTTGCGATGTAGCCATCCTAAATCTGTAAACCAGTATAACAACAGTTACAAAACCTAAATATCGGCAACCCAATCTTGCAACAAATAAAGAAACGATTATTGGAATTAGAAAAATACTGTCAAACTTGGCAAACAGGAATTTTTAATCCAAATCTTTTACCAAGCAAAACAACCCCAGAAAGTGACTCAAGAATTGAACAATTTAGACAAC